>VGVX01000017.1 GCA_016873845.1 Ignavibacteria bacterium | reverse complement strand
GTTCATATACTGGTGCCGATCTGGCAGGTGTTTCACGAATAAAATCCGCACCCAATGTTCGCATTATCAGAACAATGTGCAGTGGTCGTGTCGATCCAACATTTATTTTAAAGGCGTTCGAACTCGGAGCCGATGGTGTAGTTGTAATGGGTTGTCATCTTGGTGACTGTCATTATCAAGAAGGGAATTACAAGACTATCAGACGAATTCCCTTCCTCAAGAGATTGATGAATTCCTTTGGTGTTGATCCAAAAAGATTGAGACTCGAATGGGTCTCTGCATCTGAAGGGGATAGATTCGCTGAAGTTGTGAATGAATTCACTGAAGAGATTAAACAACTCGGTCCATTAAGATTGACAAATGGGACAGTGAAAAATCTTAAATCAGAAACTGTTTCATTACAGAATTGAATTTAAAAGGAGAAAAAAATGTCTAAACCGAAATTAGCATTATATTGGGCGGCAAGCTGCGGCGGATGTGAGATAGCCGTTCTCGATGTTCATGAGAAAATTCTTGATATAGCGAATGCTTTCGACATTGTATTTTGGCCTGTCGCACTCGATTTTAAATACCACCATGTTCGAGCTATGGAAGATAAAAGCATTGATATATGTCTTTTCAACGGCTCGATCAGAAATTCAGAAAATGCGGAATTAGCTCATCTGCTTCGTGCGAAATCGAAAGTCTTGGTTGCTTTTGGCTCATGTGCCTATGAAGGATGCATTCCTGGACTGGCAAACTTAAAATCCAAACAAGAAATATTTGATTGGGTTTATAAGGATTCTCCTTCAACTGTAAAGCAGAATGGCGGAGTCTTCCCGCAAACACACACAAAAATGCCCGAAGGTGAAATCGAAATTCCCGAGATGTGGGATTATGTCAAATCTCTGGATCAAGAGGTTGAAGTTGATTATTACATTCCTGGCTGCCCGCCTCAGCCGACACAAATATGGAATGTGATTGAATATATTTTAAGCGGTAAAGAGCTTCCGCCTGCAGGTTCAATTCTGGGGGCAGGTACAAAAACTTGCTGTGATGAATGCCCGCGTGAACGTAAAGAGAAAAAACTGAAAAAGTTTTATAGACCTTACGAAATCGTCCCAGATCCAAATGAATGTCTGCTGGATCAAGGATTAATTTGTATGGGACCAGCGACACGGGATGGATGCGGCGCATTGTGTCCGCAAGCGAACATCGCATGCCGAGGTTGTTACGGTCCGCCTCCGAATGTTCACGATCAAGGCACAAAGATGATCAGCGCATTGAGTTCTGTGATTGACGCACACGAACTTGAAGAGATCGATAAAATTCTTGATCAAATAGCCGATCCGATTGGAACGTTTTATAGATTTTCACTACCGACATCAATTCTAAGGAGAAAGCAAATATGAAACAGATAAAGATTGATCCGATCACAAGATTGGAAGGACATGGAAAGATAGACATCTTCGTTAATGACGATGGGGAGGTCGCAAATACATACTTTCAGATTCCGGAATTGAGAGGATTTGAAATATTTTGTGTCGGCAGACCAGTTGAGGAAATGCCGCGAATCACAACAAGAATCTGCGGCGTTTGTCCTGAAGCACATCACATGGCCTCGGCTAAAGCATGTGATGCGGTTTTTAAAGTCCAGCCTCCTTCAACAGGAAAGAAATTACGCGAACTGCTTTACAATGTTTTTTATGCTGGTGATCATACAACTCACTTTTATGCTCTTGGCGGACCGGATTTTGTCGTAGGTCCGGATGCACCGGCTGCAGAACGAAATATTCTTGGTGTGGTTGCAAAAGTTGGACTCGAGATTGGCGGCAAAGTAATCGAAATGAGGAAACGAACTCAACAGGTTATTAAAACTCTTGGCGGCAAACAAACGCACCAAGTTACATCAATTCCCGGAGGAGTCACAAAAGGAATTAACGAAGAAGAGCGAAAAGAAATTGAAGAGCACTGCAAATGGTTTGTGGAGTTCGGTAAATTCACTTTACAAATTTTTAATGATGTTGTTCTTAAAAACAAAGCTTACGTTGATTTGATTTTATCAGACATGTTTACGAGTCAGACTTATTACATGGGTTTGGTTGACGAAAACAACAAAGTCAATTTTTATGACGGCAAAGTTCGTGTAGTCGATCCAGATGGAATTGAATTTGTAAAATATTCACCGAACGAATACTTGGATGTTGTTGCCGAACACGTTGAACCTTGGACTTATTTGAAATTTCCATTTCTGAAAGAAGTAGGATGGAAAGGATTTGTCGATGGGAAAGAGAGCGGGATTTATCGTGCGACTCCATTAAGCCGATTGAATGCAGCAGATGGAATGCCAACTCCGCTTGCTCAAGAAGAATATGAAAAAATGTATTCTACACTTGGAGGGAAACCCGTTCATGCAACTCTTGCTACTCACTGGGCAAGAGTGATTGAATTATTAAGTGCAGCAGAGATGGCTTTGGATTTAGTCCGCGATCCGGAAATTACCGGTACAAATATTCGAACTATTCCATCAGAAACTCCTTCTGAAGGAGTTGGGATTGTGGAAGCTCCTCGTGGAACTCTAACGCATCATTATACAACTGATGAAAAAGGAATTCTTACAAAAGTCAATTTAATTGTTGGAACAACTAATAATTATGCACCAATATCACTTTCGATTAATAAAGCAGCACGCGGACTAATTACCAAAGGTGCTGAAATTACAGATGGACTTTTGAATAAAATTGAAATGGCATTCCGTGCATATGATCCGTGTTTTGGTTGTGCAACCCATTCACTGCCTGGTCAAATGCCAATGGTTGTGCGAATATTCGATTCAAAAGGAAATTTACTTAACGAAAGATCGCGCTTGTGAAAATTGCAATCGTTGGTATTGGGAATCCTCTCTTAACTGACGATGCAATTGGACTAATAGCAGCCGAAGGATTATACGAATTAAATCGTTATACTTTCGGCTGTTTACTTATCAAGCATTCTGATGATATGCTTTCCTTGCTGAATGAATTGACTGAATTTGATGTTGCATTCATAATTGATTCATTCAGAAAAGAAGAAAGTATTGGCGAAGTTTATGAAATAAAATTTGAAGACGGAAAACTCCCCCGATTCGTTTCGCCCCATACACTTTCTTTTACAAATTCACTCTCACTATTCGAAGCTTCGAAAATTAAACTGCCCAAAATAATCCTCTGCGGCATATCAGTAAAAGATGCAATTACTTTCGGAGATAAGATAACAGTAGAAGTTGAACAAAAGCTTCCTGAGATCATTGATTCGTTAAATAAATTTTTTAACGCTAAGCTGAAACAGTTAGAATTACTCAACTAGAAAGATTCTCTTATCGTCAAAAATCATTTTAACATGTACAAAGATTCTATCTTTTTAGAACTCAATTACAATGTGAAAAGATAGAATCTATTGCGTTTTTTTTTGGAGAAGATTTTTTAATAGAATTTATTTAAAAGAAATCTTAAATTTGCACCGCAATTTGAATCGCAAATAAACATTTTGAAATATTGAACATTAATTATTCGGGGAGTAGCCCCGCAGTTGCGGGATAAACTCAGCCCGGCTAGAGCGTGGCGCCTTTGGCGCCAAAGTCGCATGTTCGATTGCTTTAGAGTTCTTTAAAATTTTGTTTAAATATATTATTCGGGGAGTAGCTCAGCCCGGCTAGAGCGCTTGGTTTGGGACCAAGAAGTCGCAGGTTCGAATCCTGTCTCCCCGACAAATGTTTTATGCCTGCATTCTTCGCAATCGAAAAACCGGTCGATACTATTCTGGCTGTGCAGCAATATTGAAAGTCGCTTGCTTGAAGATAATCCAGGCGAATTAAAATCGACTTGTTTTGGATACCGCGGCAATTGATCTTTTTTAGAAATTCCTAACACGAGCCGAGGCGAGGAAAGAAGAAAAAAGGATAAAAGCAAGGGGAGCGTCAAGGTATTTGAAAGAACTTCAAATATCTCAGCCCGGCTAGAGCGTGGCGCCTTCGGCGCCAAAGTCGCAGGTTCTCCGTCATTTGACTGACTCTCTCCCCGACTTGCAAATGTAAAATGGACAATTGATGATTGACAATGAATATGATCGTTAAGAAAATATTTTTCATTAATTATCTCATTCTGATTACTCTGTTTTTGATAATTATTTCCTGCCGTGAAAAGGAAAATATTACTGGTACCACGATCATCATACCGCCGAAGGTCGATCAAACGCATCTAAGAATCAATTCACCTAAATATTCAGAGATTTGGAATTATAATTCATTTAAAGAAATTCAATGGACAGTTTCCTCCGATGCAAAATCAGTTGCGATTGATTTGTACAGGAAACACACTCATAAACTTTCGATTGCCGAAGAAACTTCCGATGATGGATTATTTAATTGGGAAGTACCTTCACATTTGGCAAGTTCCAACCTTTATCGAATTAAGCTGACAAACCTTCAAAATCCATCAGATACTTGTTACAGCCCGTTTTTCTCCATTCGTTGACTTCCGATTTTCATTGAACTAAAAATAAACTCCTTTTATATTTCCGCTGGATTGCAGAGTGAATGAATGTTAAGAATAGGAAAAAATCGATTATCTTTACTCTTAGCCGCACTGACGTTGGGTTTAACTTATAATTTATCATTTCGTGACGACGATCCATATAAATCAAAAAGGGAAAGAATGGTGCGGCTCCAAATTGAGGCACGCGGCGTATTTGATAAGTCTGTTTTAATTGCAATGAGAATTGTCCCGCGTCACAAGTTTGTTCCAAAAAACAGAATCGATGATGCATATGATGATGGACCTGTTCCAATCGGTTATGGGCAGACGATATCTCAGCCGTTTATTGTTGGATACATGACCGAAGCAATTCAACCGAAGAAAACTCATAAAGTGCTGGAGATTGGGACAGGCTCGGGATATCAAGCAGCCATACTTGCCGAGATAGTCGACAGCGTTTTCACGATCGAGATTATTTCTGAACTCCATAATTCTTCAAATGAAACTCTGCAAAAATTAGGTTATAAAAATATACTTACACAAAACGCTGATGGATATTATGGATGGGAAAAACATGCTCCTTTTGATGCGATCGTTGTAACTGCCGCTTCGGAATTTATTCCTCCTCCATTAATCAAGCAATTAAAAGATGGGGGAAGAATGATTATTCCAGTTGGATCACCTTTCCTCGTTCAATCGCTCGTGCTTGTGGAGAAAAAAGGGGAAAAGATTTCTACAAAAAATTTGATGCATGTGAGATTTGTTCCTTTTGTGAGAGGAGAGTGAAAATATCAAACCTCTTGGCTGCCGTCTGTACATTTCACTTTTTTTAATTTCGGGATCTCTTATTACACTTCAATTATCTCTGATCCAAATTCTTTCAATTGTTCAGTGGTATCATTACGCTTACATGATAATATCAATTGCTCTGCTTGGTTTTGGAGCGAGCGGTACTCTTATTTCATTATATCGTGACAAGATATTATCAAATTCGGACTTAGTGATTCCAGCTGCACTTTTTAGCAGTGGATTGACAAGTTCGATATCTATTGTTCTTTCGAACAATCTTGTAGGAACATTTGACTCGTTTTTGCTTTTTGTAGACGGCAGGCAATCATTGCTTTTATTAACCACATTCTTAATATATTTCCTCCCCTTCTTTTTCGGTGCCTTAGGAATCGGTGTGATATTCGTAAAACACGTAGCAAAGATTGGCAAACTATATTTTTTCAATTTAGTTGGTTCGGCTTGCGGAGGTGTTGCTGCAATAATTTTGATGTGGAATTTTCTTCCTACCAATATACCTGTAATTGTTTCGTGGATTTCAGTTGTTGGGGGTTTTTTACTTATCCCAATGCGACGGAAAAAAATTCTAATCTCATTTGGACTGATTGCATTAATAATATCTGTGGGATTGTATATAAATCCGATTGAACTTAAGATTTCGGAATATAAAAGTCTGAGTAAGACACTAAATCTGCCCAAAGGTAAAATCGAACTAACTAAATCAAGTCCTTATGGTTTGATAAATGTAGTTTCCGTCGAAGGAATAAGAAGCGCACCAGGGTTGAGCTTGCACTTCAAAAATGAAATACAAACCAAGAATGCAATTTTTAACAATGGTGATTTTATCGGAGCGGTCAACAAGAAAAAGTATTATGTCGATGAGCATTTTCTCAAATTTACTACTCAAGAATTAGCGTACAGATTGATTCAGCCTGAAAAAGTTTTGATATTTAAACCAGGTACGGGTTCAAATATTTCGCATGCACTGACTTCTGCCGCTAAACAGATAACAGCAGTCGAACCAAATGAGTCTTTAGCAGAATTAATGGTGTCATCTTTAGCAGAAGAGAGTGACTCTATCTATTTGCGTTCAAATGTAGAAGTCATCTCAAAAGATCCCAGGTCTTATTTAGCAAGTACATCTGAAAAATTTGATTTAATAGTTCTACCGATTATCGAAACGTTTGGAGGGTCCTCTGGATTGTACGCAATGCAGGAAGAATATCTTTTCACAGTCGAATCATTTCAAGAGATGTTCGAAAGTTTATCACCGAGTGGAATCATAATGATTAGTACCTGGCTCGATTATCCGGTTCGAGCTCCATTGAAAATTTTTTCGACTATTATTCGAATGCTCAAGGCAAAATCTATCATGAAAATGAATTGGCACATCATAGCAATTCGTAACTGGGGTATGGTCACTTTTTTTGTATCAAAAAATAGTTTCGATCGAAATCAAATAGATCAAACAAAAGCATTCTGCGAAAAATTTTCTTTCGATCTGCTATGGTCAGCGAGTGAAAAATATTTCGAAAAAAATAAGTATAATGTTCTTCAGGACACTTCTATTTTCTCTTTATCGGAAATGATCGTCGCTAATGGTATAAATGATTTAGATGAAAATTATATATTCAAAATAGGTGCACCAACTGATGATAAACCCTATTTTTCAAACTTCATCAAATGGAAATCCATTCCAATACTTTCAAAACTTTTTGGCGATAGGGCTTTACCTTTCATTGAACTTGGCTATGTGATTGTTGTTCTGACTTTTGTTGTTATACTGCTGCTCTCCGTCCTATTAATTTTACTTCCACTTCTCAGGCTCAGAGGTGAAAAATCGATAAAATTAAAAACCTTATTATTTTTCGCCGGAATAGGTTTTGGATATATGCTTGTTGAAATTGTCTTCATACATAAATTTATTTTCTATTTCGGAAATAACATCTACTCAACTGCAATAATAATCAGCACAATGCTGTGTTTCTCCGGTGTGGGGAGTCTTTTTACGGGATATAAGAATTTAACATCCAAATCATTGGTGCATCTGATTCTTGTAATTGTAATTCTGATGCTAATCTATATTATAATAATTGATGAAGTAATTTTAATAACTTTAGAATTTAATTTATTCACCAAACTTTTAATTACCTTAGTAATTATTTCTCCAATAGCATTTTTAATGGGTATGCCATTCCCATCCGGACTGAAATTAGTATCCGACTCGGATGCATTAATTATTCCATGGGCTTGGGGGATCAATGGATATGCAAGTGTAGTTGCAACTGTCCTTGCAGTGCTTCTCTCAGTTGAATTTGGTTTTTCAATTGTGTTAGTCTCAGCGGCTTGCTGTTATTTTATTGCGGCGGTTGGAACTCCGGAGTAATTTTATCTAATTAAAATAATATCAAAAAGATTGATTTTAATTGACAATCACCTTCCGCTTACTTATTTTTGTGCCGTCTAACTTATTATAATTAAATAAGTTATAGATTCTCGATAATATCTAATCATACGAAATTATCAAAAACGATCTGCCCTGGGTAGATTTTGGTTAAATTTTTAGGAGTAAATAAAATGACAAAAGCAGATATTGTCGATCGAGTTGCGGCAGGCACAGGCTTAACGAAACTTGAGACAGAAGCAGTAGTCGAAGGATTTTTCAACACAGTAATTACAGCATTAAAAGAAGGACACGGAATCGAGATCCGCGGTTTCGGAACTTTCAAAGTGAAAAAGAAAAATTCCAGAATGGCTCGTAATCCAAAATCCGGACAGCAGGTTTTTGTACCTGAGCATTATGTCCCGACTTTTAAGTTTTCAAAAGAATTTAAAACCATTGTAGATAAAGGAATGAAATTAAATAATGTATCGGAGAAGTAAGTAAGTGAGTTTGTGCCCGGAATGCGGTGTTAAAATATCTGTAAGTGATAAATTTTGTCGAGAATGCGGAACCAAAATTTCTAAAGAATCCAGTCAACCAGAAACAATTCAAAGATCATTAAAAAAATGCCGTGAGTGCGGAGAAGAGAATTTATATTCCGAAAGATCTTGTTCATATTGTGGTTCTCCTTTTATTGGGGATGAGGAAGTTTTTGTGAGTGATGTGACAACTACTCACACTCAAAGAGTTGAAACTCCTCTAAAAAAAGTAAAGGTGAAAAAAAGTGCGAGCTTGGGAGATTCCACAACTGCTGAGAAGAGTATAGAAACATGGAAAGTAATTTCAATTATTGTTATGGCAATAATAATTGGGATTTTTATTCTTTTAGTTTATAGTGAACAAAATACTATTCCGACTTCTGTTCAGAACATTCCGCAGGCACAACAGCAGAAAGTTGATCTCGCAAAGTTTAATGAAATAAACCAATTAGAGTCCGAACTCGCTTCCGATAGTAAGAATTCCGAGAAATTATTGCGGCTTGCGAATTTAACTCATGATGCAGGTTTATTCGATAAGTCGATTAAAAATTATGAATTATATTTAGCTCTCAAACCGAACGATACCGATGCAAGAGTGGATATGGGAGTTTGTTATTTTGAATTGAAGAATTACGATAAAGCCGAAGAGATATTTTTAGCATCGATCAAACGATCGCCAAAGCATCAAATTGCTCATTTAAACCTAGGGGTTGTGCATCTATCAAAAGGAAATGTTGATAAAGCGAAGGAATGGCTTGAAAAGTGTATCGCATTAGGCGAGCATACTGATGTTGGTCATAGAGCAAGCGAATTATTAAAAACACATTGAAAATTAATTAAGGAGAAATCATGCCATCAGGCAAGAAACGTAAAAGACATAAAATGTCGACTCATAAGAGGAAAAAACGTCTTCGAAAGAATCGACATAAAAAGAAGAATCGATAGTAAATATTTTTAATGGCGGATGGTAAATGGAATAATCCTCCATCTTATCTGTCGGCAGACTGGTTATCCATTTTCCATTATAAATTGTAAAGCCACCTTAGCTCAGCTGGTAGAGCAGCTCATTCGTAATGAGCAGGTCGTTGGTTCGAATCCGACAGGTGGCTCGAATATTCTTATTCATTGAATTAGCTGTACTGCTTTTTTATATTTAGTTGTGTGAAGAAATATCAATTAAATTTTAAATATTCATGAAACTCAAAATTATTTTTATTCCAATAATTATTTTTTCACTCGGTTTTATTCCTAATGATGATTCACAGAAGTTGTCAAAAATCGTAAAAGATGATAATTCAAAATACACTAAAATTGGGAACATAGGTCTTACCATCACAAACTTCGGAATGTATGGACACGGTTTTACGCTTTGGCCTGCCCAACCGAGTTGTGAATATCCCAAGGGAAGTGGAATTGAACATCTTTTCGATGGTGGTTTGTGGGTCGGCGGTTTTGTCGATGGTCAGGTGCGAGTAACAACCGCTTCAGTTGATGCGTCGACCGTTGGTGCCCGCGGCGGAGGTTTTGAATTCACTAACTCAGCCGAAAGTTATGTAATTGAAAAATCATCTTTGCTGAATTCGAAATATTATAGACCCGAAGCGATCAGTCATCAAGATTTCATAGCAGAATATGCCGACACAAGTACAAAGCTTGCTGCCGGTGAACCAATTCCAGATCACATTCCCTTGGGAATAGCAGTCAGGCAAGAATCCTACGCATGGAATTTTCCGTTTGCCGATTTCTTTGTGATAATGAATTATTGGATCAAAAATGTTTCTTCAAAAAGAATTGACAGCGTTTATGTTAGTCTTTGGACAGATGCAGTCGTCCGCAATACAAACGTAACTTCACCAAGAACCGGTGGACCCTTTTATGCTCATGGCGGCAATGGATATATAGACAGCATGAGAATGGCATACGAGTTTGATTTTGACGGGGACCCAGGTTTTAGCGATAGTTATCTTGGAATAAAATATCTTGGTTCAAATCCAAAAAAAGATTCAGCATATTTTCAGTCTTGGCAGTTCAGAAATACTTCTGATCCAATTTACTTTGCCCCGCAGGATGATAATCAAAGATACAACAAAATGTCGCAGTCACTTGCGAGAAATCGAATTGATCCGCTTCGCACTACACCAAGCAATCGTTCCGTAATGATCAGTACCGGTCCTTTTTCGAGAATCAATCCTGGTGATTCAATAAACGTTACGTTTGCAATAATATGTGCAAAAAAATATGGTCCGGATTTGCCTCGTTACGACACAGAAATCCAGAGGAAGAATTTTTATGTTAATGCAAATTGGGCGCAATTGATCTATAGCACGAATTACAGATTCCCCGAACCGCCGACTACACCTCATCTCAGAGTTGTTTCTGAAGATAGAAAGGTTACGCTTTATTGGGATAAGTCCGCTGAGGAATCAATAGATCCACTATCCAAGAAAAAAGATTTCGAAGGATATAGAATTTATAGAACTAATGCAGGCTCTGATTTAACTCAAGCCCAAGATCTTCAGCAGCTCTTTATCAAAATTGCAGAATTTGACAGTACCGGAAATAATATTGGCTATAATACAGGATTTAATTATATCCAATTACCATCAGCAAAGACTTTTAAAGATGATACGACGAAATATTATTACAAATACGAATTCGATAATTTGTTGAATGGCTGGCAGTATATTTTTTCTGTTACTGGATTTGATAAAGGAGATCCTGAAAACAATATCGATATATTAGAGGGAAGTCAGCTGGTGAATGCATCAAGAGTTTTACCGGGAACTTCGCCGACTTCAAAAGATGAAGCAGAAATTGGAGTCTACCCAAATCCATATTACGCTAATGCAATTTGGGATGGACCGAGCGAAAGGCAGCGAAAAATTTATTTCTACAATCTTCCTGAATCGTGTGAAATTACCATTTACACATTATCAGGAGATATTGTTAAAGTTTTGCGGCACGATCAAAACTACCGCGGAAATGATATTCGCTGGTTCCAAACTTATTCAAAAGAAGGGAATCAAATTCTGTCTGGCGGTGAACATGCTTGGGATTTAATCTCAAACAACGATCAGGCAATTGCAACCGGACTTTATTTATTCACAGTGAAAGATAATCTTACTAATAAAATTAAAACCGGAAAATTTTTAATAATTAAATAATAACAAAGGAGAGTTAGAGATGAAAAAAATATTTTTAATCACCTCTTTAATTGTTTTAGCTTTTTCAAGCGTTTATTCACAGACTTATCCCACAGTTTCAATCCGAGATATTCAGTTTCGTTCTGAAGCTGATTTAACGGGAGGCAACGATGCATCCTCTAAGCTTGGAGATACGGTTACTGTTGTCGGATTGGTGATGGTTCCCACCTTGGACAATCCATCTACAACTCGAAAACCAATTATGTGGGCAGGTCCCCGTTGGCAAACATACCTTGTTGATACAGCTTTTGGGAGTGAATGGGCGGGATTGAACATTATCCAAGATGACAGTGTCACTCAATTAACAAATATGGATTTGCTTGATTCGGCACAAGTTGTTGCAATAACTGGTGTAGTGAGTGAATTTGGTACACCGAATAGGCAAACACAAATATTTGTATTAAGAACTGTTTCGATAAATTTTCTGAGTACAAAACCCGCAAGACCAGCTGCAGTTCCTGTCCAAATTTCTCAATTCGCAACTGGAACAACAATCCAACTTACCACCGGTGAAAAGTATGAAGGAATGTATGTTGAGTTCTCAAATGTTTTCACATCTGATCGCAACTTGACGAATGGCACATATGCAATCAATGATGCAACTGGAAACAAAATATTTATTCATGATCAATCGGGATATTTTACACGCCGATCTCATCAACTTCGAACATGGGATCCACCATTGGATGGAACTACAATAGATAAAATTCGCGGTGTCATTGGCACCGGCTCTCAGGGATTTGTCCTAAGACCGATTTTCCCGAATGATATTGTTCTCGGTTCAATCATTCCGCCTGCAATAAGCAGCATCACAAGAGATCAAGCCGTTATAGCGCCAAGCCAAGCTGTTCAAGTAACTGCATCAATTACGGACATTGACGGAACTATTTCTTCAGCTAAATTAAAATACCGAGTTAATGGTGGAACATTGAATGAATTGAATATGACAAACACTAGCGGAACGACGTACACAGCGACTATTCCTGGTGTAACGGATTCAGCTTTAGTTGATTACTTTGTTTGGGCACAAGATAACGGAGGGAACTCTTCTATCAATCCTACAGACACTTCACGTTCAAGATATTTTTATTTAGTGCTGAATAGACCATTGACAGTTCAAGATATTCAATATGCACCATTTGGAAATGGTCTTGGCGGATATGTGAATTATAGAGTTACATTGCGTGGAATTGTAACAGCAGATACTTCTGATTTAAGAGGCGATGGCGGTTCTGTAACACGCCGTGCATATATTCAAAATGGTACTGGTCCTTGGAGCGGAATTTGGGTCGCAGGATTAACTGGAGATGAATTAAGAAAAGGGGATGATGTCTCTGTTTCCGGATTAATTAGAGAAGTTTTTTCTCACACAGCAATTGATTCGATCACAAGTTTTGTTAAGCATTCATCCGGAAATTCAGTTCCTGCTGCTCAATTACAAACTACAGGTGATATTGGCGGAAAAACAAAAGGAACTGTTTCTGCTGAAAAATGGGAAGGTGTCTTGATTAAATTTAATAATCTAACTGTATCGAATGAAAATGCGGACGGCAATCCTGGTCCTGGCGGCGGAGGCAATAGCAACTTTGGAGAAATTCTAATTACAGATGGTTCGGGTGATCTTAGACTTGAACTTCAGGAAGGACCTAACAAGTATCATAATAATTGGACAACTTCATTACCGACTCACAAAACAACTGAGGTGAAAACTGGTTATAAATTCGATTCTCTTACTGGTGTACTTTTCTTTTCATTCAGTAATTACAAATTAGTCCCACGGAAGGATGATGACTTTGTGGGCTTCCAAACATCGGTAGGAGATGATCCGGAATTCCCAATTGAATATAGTCTAAAACAAAATTATCCAAATCCATTCAATCCCAATACCGTAATTGAATATTCATTACCGAGGAGTTCAAATGTAAGCTTGAAGATTTATGATGTGCTTGGCAGGGAAGTTGTTTCATTAGTGAATAATGAATTCCAAACTCCCGGTGTACATAAGTACTTCTTTAACGCGAATGGTTTGTCTAGCGGAATCTATCTATATAAAATTACTGCAGATGGATTTACAAGCTCGAAGAAGATGCTGCTGATTAAATAGTAAAATAATATAGTAAAGACACGCCGCGTTTACCAGCTGTGGCTGGGCGTGTCTCTACAATTAAAATATCTTGTTAGATACATGAAAAAATATTACATACTCATTCCAGTATTGATATCAGCGATTCTGATCATTTCCTGTTCCGAATCGATAACAGGTTCAAAGGTTCAAAATGTACCGCCTGAAACTCATATCTTTCTTCACCCGGATTCGGGAAAGACTATAAGCCAGCAGAGCAGCAAGTTGAAAGTCCATTGGTGGGGCGACGATCCTGATGGTTTCGTAATTGGATATTTGATCTCATGGGATCAAAAAAATTATGGATTCACACCGCGAAACGATTCAACATTTTCGCTCGTCATCAGAGGACTTGATACCTCCTATATCTTTTCGGCTGCTGCTGTAGATAATGCGGGAAATAAAAAGTACGATCAAACCGTTGTAGTGAACGGAATTAACTATGGAAGCGAGCCATTTACAGATTCAAATAATAATGGAAAATGGGATGAGGGAGAGCCGTTTATCGACTTCGGTGCAATTGATCCAACTCCTGCACATCTTACGTTTCCGATAAAAAACTCTCCGCCGATTGTTTCATTTCAACAGAACAGTCAAGTTCCGGAGACAACATTTACTGTTGCTTCATTCGCATGGAATATTTCTGATGTTGATGGTGATGAAACGGTTCAAAAAGTTTTTATCGCATTGAATGACACAGCGAGCTTTATTGAATTGCCAGGCTCGGCAAGATTCGTTACAATTCGTGCGAAAGCTCCATTCTCAAGTTCAACAGTTTCTGCCGATGTGTTCATTGGTACAACGATTGGTACTCCGTACTCCATAAAGCTGCCGAATCTGAAGCTTGATGAAAAAAATATTTTTTATGTTAAAGCAATAGACATTGCCGGTACTTTCAGTAAAATGATCCAAATGCCAGATACCGGTAAAGCTTGGTTTGTAAAGAAACAAAAAGGGAATATTCTTATCATTGATGATTACGGAGTGAATGATCAAGCTGCGAGTTTTTATAATGCTACGATGGACAGTATCAACTCTGGAATTCTCAAAAATAAATATGATTTACTCGATATCAAGTATGGAAAAACCTCAACAACCCCAGGAGTCTTGCTGCCAAAATTTACAAATCCAACTTTCACGGAAATGCTTAAGTTGTTCAAGGTTGTAATTTGGTACACTGATAATGATCCTTCACTGGAAATTGCACAATTGACAGTTCGTAATTACACCGAATCAGGCGGAAAAATTCTCTTATCAATGGTATTCCCACAAACGTTCGATACACGCGGACTGAGCGATTTCCTACCGATTGACAGCGTAAGTCCAACGCCTATTAATATTATTCCAATGAACACAAAGATCAATCTTACTGCAGATGGAACTGCACTCGGATATTCTCCGCTATCGATTGATAACTCTACAATTCCGGTAGCGCGGATTAGAACATTCTTTCCAAGTGCTGCAGGTGCAAAAAATCTTTATACATTAGGATTGACCGGAAATCCAATAATCGGATTCAAAGATATTGATACAAGAAGAATCTTTCTTGGTTTACCGCTCCATCGATGCAATGGAGCTCCATCAAACACGAAAGAATTTCTAAGAAAAGTTTTGATTGACGAGTTTGGAGTCACACCATGAAAAAAATATTTACTCTCGTTTTAGTATTGCTGTTCGTCTCATCATCTTTATTCGCACAAGAGAAAGCAACTTTATCGGGCAAAATAACTGATGCGAAAACCAGCGAGACACTTCCTGCCGTAAATGTAATTATTAAAGGAACTTATTACGGTGCCGCTTCTGATATTAATGGAAATTATACAATCAGAAATGTAAATCCCGGTTCCTATACTATAGAAGTTTCATTGATTGGATATAAGCTCGTACAATTCACAGGAGTGAAAATTGCGGAAGGTGAGAAGAAAGTTTTAAACGTAAAGTTAGAAGAAACTGTTTTAACGCTTGACCGCGATATTGTAGTTGTAGGTGAAAAGCCAATGCTCGATGTGGAAGAAACTCAGAGCAAAAAATTAATTTCGAGAGAAGATATTGAAGTCGCTCTTATTGAGAACGTGAAAGATGTAGTCACACAGCAGGCTGGTGTTGTTTATTCTGATAATGCAATTCATATTCGCGGTGGACGCGCTTATGAAAATGCATTTTTATTGGATGGTGTTTCGATTCAAGATCCATTATCCGGAACTGGATTTGGACTTCAATTGAGTGCGTCATCAATCGAAGAAGTTGAAGTTATTACTGGCGGATACAATGCTGAATACGGACAGGCAACTTCCGGAGTTGTAAACGTTAGAACAAGAGAAGGTGGGAATGAATATAAAGGGTCATTCAGCTGGAAAAGAGATAATCTTGGTTTTAATAAAAATTCATTTTCAACTTTTAACATTGATATTGTTGAAGCAAGCTTGAGCGGTCCTGAACCAATTACAAGTTTTTTCCTGCCAGCGATTGGATTGAACATTCCCGGTTCTGTAAGTTTGTTTGGAAATTTTTACATGGGAATTTCAGATGGAATAACTCAAGGATATATCAGAAATACTGCGAAACAACTTAACTCATCTACATTTTTCGGAACCCGATTTGCACCTCGGCAAGAGAACAGTTGGTTCTGGCTCGGTAAAGCAACATATAAAATCAGTCCATTGATAAAATTATCCTATTCATTCAATCAATCGGTCAATATCAATCAGAATTCGCAATCGCTTCAAACGAATCTGGAATACGTCGAACCGAGTCCAGGTTATCAATATCCGTTTCAGTACAATTTAGATAATGCGAATGTTTATACGCATAACAATCAATATCATATAATTTCTTATACTCACACACTTAACGCAAAAACATTTTACGAGATAAAACTTTCGCGTTATTTCACAAAACTTAGAGCGGATGCGAATGGCTTAGATTGGAAAGAGTACAAAGAACCGAAAGACATTACAACATTCCCCATTGAATATTACAATCCCAGTCGAGATACAATTGGTGTAATTCCAGGCGATGGATTCTGGGATCATGGTAATCCTTTCACGTGGCACGATCATCATGTGGAAGAATACAGTATCCGCGGCGATGTAACAAGTCACTTCGATGAAAAAAATAAATTTAAAGCCGGATTCGATTTCAGTTTCCGCGAAATGCAATTAGTGGATATTTATAAACCATGGATCGGTGAAATGGGTTTGAATAATGATGTTTACAAAGTTTTTCCAGCAAATGGAGCGCTTTATGTCCAGGATAATATAAATTTCAGTGGAATGATTTTAAATTTCGGTTTACGGCTTGATTACTGGTTCCCCGGAAAATATGTGGACGATGCCGTTAACGATCCTGAAGTAATTACAATTCCTGAGGAAATCAGAGAACGTTACAGGGAAAATACTTATTCTTTCTTTGGTAGAAGATTCAAAGCTCGTATCAGTCCGCGGCTTGGCATATCTCACCCAATTTCCGATAATCAAACATTGTTCTTTAGCTATGGTCATTTCAGCAAGTGGCCCAAACCGCAATTCATATATGCAAAACTCAGTCCTCAAAGTGCAAAATCTTCATTTCAAAGATTTGGAAATCCTGACCTAAATCCAGAAACAACTGTAGCTTACGAACTCGGAATTCGAAATCAATTTTCATCAGATGATGTTTTCACATTAACAGCTTATTACAAAGATATTTTCGATTATGTTGCAACTCGCACAGCATACATTCAAAGTGCAAGATTGGGAACTGCGAGCTTTATTACTTACATTAATCAAGATTATGCAAGAAGCCGAGGCATTGAAGTAGAATATAAAAAACGAATTGGAAGATGGTTCACGGGTTCTGTCACAGGTGCATACTCTATTGCGACTGGAAAAAGTTCGAGTGCAGATGAAGGAGTACTCGTCCTACGCGGTGATTTGGATGAAACGATTAAAGAAGAGTTCACTGTATGGGATAGACCTTTTCAAGCATCTTTGAATTTGAATTTATTTGTGGAACCAGGCAAAGCATTATTCGGTTTTGGCAATGGAATTTTTGACAATTATAATTTGTACATCCGTGCATTTTATCAATCTGGTAAACGATTTACTCCTTACGTATTCAGTGGGAAGTACGATTTAGATGGACGGCCTGAGTACCTTGTAGATCGAAAGAACAGATACGGCGGTATCGGTCAAGACTGGTTCTGGATGGACATGAACTTCGAAAAATATTTTTCTATCGGAGGCGTTCGTCTCGCTTTTACAATTGAAGTAAATAATTTATTGAATATGAAAAATTCTGCGATTATTAATCCAGTTACAGGCAAAGCCTATGAATTAGGCGATCCAACTCCACCGGGGTGGAATGATCCATATTATCCAGATTATCAGGCTCCGCTCGATCCGTATCCGTTTAATCCTGCAAGATTTTTGACGAAGAGAAATATTAAGTTTGGATTGAGTGTAAGGTTTTAATGGAAATGTGTTGGATAATGAATAATGAAAAATGGAGAATGAATAATGAATAACGAACAAGGAACATCGAACATTGAAGTTTATACTCAGTTTATAATCGCATTAACTAGTTTGGTAGAATAAAGTATGACCGAAAATAAAAATAAGAAATTTGATCTCGAAGAAAGGTTAATCAATTTCGCAGTACTGATAATAGAAATAAGTAGAAGCCTTGATAATACACGAGAAGGTAATCATATCACTGGGCAGTTGGTAAGGTCGGGAACGTCGCCAGCTTTACATTACGGAGAGGCACAAAGTGCTGAATCGAGAAATGATTTTATCCATAAACTCAAAATTCTTTTGAAAGAATTAAGAGAAACATTAGTTGCTTTGAAAATTATTAAAAAAGTACCTTTGACAAAAAAGTTAGAAATAGTTGATAAAGGATTAATTGAATGTAATGAACTTATCTCCATTTTTGTAAAAAGCGTAGAAACAGCAAGGAAGAATAATGAGAAAAAATAGAAATTCGACCCGATTACGGCGTGTTATTTTTTACTACTTCATTTCGACATTCGATATTCCTTGTTCGATATTCGATATTATAAAAAGATCATATCACGATGACGGTACGGATTAGAATGAATGTTAATCTAATTAATATTTCTCGTGCGGAATTTAATATCATTTTTAGGTGATAAATGAGAGTTTTAGCTTTTGTTATGATATCATTGTTATTTTACATAAGCACGCTTTATGCGCAATTGCTTCCCGTGCTTGGCGGACAGCGTGCAGGTATTTCGACTGCACAATTCCTAAAGATTGGAGTCGGCGGTAGAGCTTCAGCGCTCGGTGAATCATTCGTCGCAATTGCAAATGATGCATCAGCTCTGTATTGGAATCCGGCTGGATTAGTACAGTTCAACGAGCATCAAGTGTTTTTCTCTCATACAAATTGGGTAGTTGACATTAAGCATCAATTTGCCGGTGCAGTTTATAAAATTTCAGATGTGAGTGCTGTTGGTGTCTCGTTCACAACCCTTCACATGGACGATATGAAAGTGACAACAGAAACTCTGCCATTCGGAACAGGAGAATATTTTTCCTACGGTGATGTTGCAGTGGGATTAAGTTATGCTCACAAATTTACCGAGCAATTTAGCTTCGGTGCAACAGTAAAGTATATACATGAAACTTTGGATAAACTTTACATGAACGGCTTCATGGTTGATCTTGGGACTTATTATTGGACAGGTCTCGGGACTTCACGATTTGCAGTTGCGGTTTCAAATTTCGGGAATCAAATTTCACCCAAAGGAGAAGTTTACCAGATTGATGGGTCTAAAGTCTCTGAATTTCAAGCATTTTCTCCGCCGACTATGTTTAGAATTGGATTCGCTGTTGAACCGATTATGACAGATAATCATACTTTAACAACATCAATTCAACTTAATCATCCAAATGATAATTCTGAGAATGTCGGAATTGGATTGGAATATAATTTCAAGAATTTATTTTTTGTTAGGGGTGGATATAAGCTAAATGTTGACGAACAGAATTTCACATTTGGTGCTGGAGTTAATGCCCCAATATCTTTCGCCAAAGCGTCTTTCGATTATGCCTACGCGAACTTTAACAGATTAGGGAGTACGCATCGATTTTCAATATTGTTAGGAATTTGAAGATGAAGAAGATTCTAATTTTACAATTTATTTTAAGTATAATATTTCTGAGTTGCGGTGATAAATTAGACTTAACAGAATTTTCAACAGGAAAGAAAATTGAAAATCCAAGCGATACATCTTACATCCAGCTTAAACCTGTATGGGAAGGATTTAACAATCCAACTGACATTTTAATCGGCAAAGAACCTTTCATTTATGTTGCAGATACTGATAATGATCGTGTGGTTATGCTGAATACTGCAGGACTTATTTTAGGAACTGTAAAGATCAAACGACCGGTTGCCTTGGCGCAAGATTATAGGTTGAACTTATTAGTTTGTGCTGAGTTCGATACAACTATCGGAGGTGAATCTAAAGTTTTTGGCGCATTGTATAAGATTGATATGTTTGCGTCTGGAAACCAGCTTGGCAGTGCACCGTTGAAACGCTTACTCCCTTCAACCTCCAGCCACTTTCAAAAGAATTTGAGAAGATATACGGGCGTTACAGTCTTCTTCGACAATTCGTATCTTGTAACGAGAGTTGGACCGGATAATACAAGTCCTATCGATCCCGACAATGCCATTTTAGAATTTACACAATGGAAAAACGGTGACGGAACTTATCGAGACAGTTTAATGGGCCGGCTGCCAAACTTTGAAGCAAATGGGAGCGGATTATTGTCAATCAATCAACTAAGTTCAGTTACTTCATTTAACAGAAAGAATAAAGAAATAGTAACAGCACAAATTGGCAATACAAGTTTTAAAGTCCAGTGGTTGAGATTTATAATTACAACTGATTATGCCGGTTACGTAAGCAAGTTTGATCCAGGTGTTGAACCAGTAGATTTTCTTCGACCAAATAAATTTGACACTCCCGCAGATGTAACTGTAGATAACTCGAACAATATTTTCATTGTCGACAGTAAAAAAGATAGTTTATTTAAGTTTAATCAATTCGGCACCGAGCAGCATTCATTCGGAGGTCCGACAGTTTTTAAGAATCCTAAAGGTGTAGCGTTCCATGATCGAACACTTTACATCTGCGACTCAGGTAATAATCGAATTTTAAGATTTATCTTATCAACTGATACTAATTAATTCCTACCTAAGAGAAAGTAGAGATATATAATGCACAGAATAATTTATTCAATGACTATTGTTTTAATTCTATTTAATGTTTCTTATGCACAGTTCACACCGATTTCGGCGTTACGCAACAATAATTCAAGCGGAGTTCCAGTCGACACTGGAAAAGTATTTACCGTAACTGGAAATGTATCTGTTGCGAACGAATTCAACAGCCCGTCGTATATGCAAGATCACGATGCAGGTATTGCAGTTTATGCACGCGGCGCCGGACTTTTTTCTGCGTCTGTGAAGATTGGTGATTCGGTAAGAGTTACAGGAACTCTTGCCCATTTCAATGGATTGACACAACTTTACCCCACTTCTTTTGCAAGACTTGATTCGCAAAAAACAATCGAACCGCTGTTTCTGACAATTGCTGAAATCAAAGCACAAAACTGGAATGCTTATGAAGCTTACGAAGGAACGCTTGTCCGCGTGAATAACATTACAGTCTCTGCTTCAGGAAATTGGGTGGGAAACACTAATTATACGATTGCTGATGGAACGGGAACCACACTGCTGAGAATTACAAATGGGACAACACTCGTTGGGCAGCCGATCCCAACCGGTGCATTTGATGTTATAGCTGCACTTGGAGCTTACAAAACTTCTGTACCTTACGATGCGAGCAGTTATCAGCTTCTCCCAAGATTTATTGCTGATATTGTTACTGACAATAAACCTTTGATTATTTTACCAGTTATTGCATCAAACATAACTCCAACTTCCTTCAAAATCTTTTATGAGACATTACGCGATGGCGATACTGAAGTGCGGTACGGTCTAACTACTTCGCTTGAAATGGGAATGTTGAAGGATGCTTCACTAACAAAAAATCATTCGATTACAGTCAGTGGATTAAATCAATTAACAAAATATTACTTTAAAGTTTATTCAACTAATACTGCTGGTACAAGCGAGGGCCCATTAGAGTCAGTTACCACAGCTTCGACTAATCCATCAACCGGAGCAATAAATATTTACTTTAATACAACTGTCGACCAAACAGCAGCGATTCCAGGAAATACCGCAAAAGGAAACGTTGTCTTCACCGATAAACTGTTGGAAAGAATTAATTCGGCATCGTATTCAATTGATATGGCTCTTTATAGTTTTTATAATCAAAATACAATCGTGAATGCACTAATCGCAGCAAAAAACCGCGGTGTAAAAGTTAGAATTGTTTACGACAAGCGCACAACTCAAAATTCAATGCAGTCCTTGATCAACGCTGGATTTTTAATCAGCAAACGTCCCAATATAAATGGAATCATGCACAATAAATTTTTCGTTTTTGACGGAAGAGATACAGATGTAACTAACGATTGGGTTTGGACTGGTTCGTGGAATGTTTCCGGAGATGAAAGCGGCTGGCTGAATAATGTTGTGGAGATAAACGATTATGCACTCGCTCAAGCTTATACAAAAGAATTTGAAGAAATGTGGGGAAGCAATACGGATTCACCCAACTCATCGGCTGCAAAGTTTGGTCCAGCAAAATCTGATAATACGCCTCACTTCTTCACAATTGGTGGGAGAGAAGTGCAACTTTACTTCAGCCCATCTGATCAAACTAATTCCAAAATCAAGAATACTTTGTCAACTGCCGACTCAAGTCTTTTCTTTGCACTTCTTTCATTTACAAGAAGCGATTTGGCAAGTGAAATCGTTGCACGAAAAAATAATGGCGCAGTTGCAAGAGGTATTATCGATAATGTTAATGACTCTGGCTCTCAATATTTATTCTTAAAATCAAACATTGAAGCGTTTGACCATAATATTGGCGGCACACTTCACCACAAATACGGAGTCGTTGATGCGTCATATCCAAGTTCGAATCCTTTCGTGATTACGGGTTCTCATAATTGGAGCAATGCAGCTGAAAATGACAACGATGAGAATACACTAATTATTAAAGATATTTTTATTGCGAATCAATTCATGCAGGAATTCAAGAGGAGATATAACGACCTCGGTGGAACAGGAACTTTTGTAGTGCCAACTTATGTAAGTGTTAAAGATGAAAATCTTGCACCAACCAATATTCAACTCTATCAAAATTTTCCGAACCCCTTCAATCCAGTAACGACAATTACCTTTACGATGCCGACAGAGAAATTCGTTTCTTTATCATTATTCAATTCGCTCGGGCAAAATGTCAAAACACTTTTCGAAGGGGAAGCACAGCCCGGAAAAACCGTAATCGATTTCAAGGCTGATGGATTACCAAGCGGTGTATATTATTATCAAATTACGGCAGGTGATTTTCATTCTACCAAAAAGATGATTTTGATGAAATAGACTTTGCGATGTCCAACTGATTCTCTGAGAGTGAAGAAAATATTTTAATTCACTTCCAAAATTCTTTAAGATTAGTTCTTATGAAAATATTTTTAATAATCAAAAAAATCTTAGAATATTCTTGATTTGCATTTTATTAATTACTAAGATTGAATAGTTTTTGTTTGAGGATTCTTGAAAGAGGTCAAAAAGCAAGTATCATTTTTAAACTGTAAAATCTTCTCACTTCTACATTACTAAATTTTTCGTAGCTTTTTGTACCCCTATTAAGTTATACAATAAATAGGAGGTCGCTGTGAAAATCTCTTTTCCCTATTTTAGGAATATTGTACTATTTATTCTTAACATTCTTTTTTTTCCATTCCCTCCTTTACTGAATTCACAGACCCCAACTTTTGATAAAATTGTTTTCAGCAGAGAGGAAAGTGCTAACGATTGGGATATCTGGACTATGGATTTGAATGGAAGCAACCAAACAAGAATACATAATTCAACATCGAATGATGGTGATCCTCATTTTAGGAGTGATGGCAGTAAGATCGTCTTTAGCCGTTTTACACAGGCCTTGCCCCCTACTGCAGATATTTGTGTAATTGATCCGGATGGAAACAATTTAGTCAATCTGACATCAGATATTCCAGCCGAATGCGGCAGGCCAAAATGGTCCTGGAATGGGATAAAAATTGTCTACAAAGTATCCGCAGGTCCTGACAATGGTGATATTTTTTTGATGAATGCGGATGGTACAAGTAAAACAGCATTAATAACTGGAAGCACAAATGATGAATGGCCCAGTTTTTCACCGGATAGTTTGTACATCGTTCTTCAGAGATATGTTGGTGCGATCTCAAATCAGAAATCAAAGATTATAAGATACAAAATTTCAGATGGGACAATTACAGAATTGACTGACGGGAATTACCTTGATGAAATGCCAGTATATTCACCGGACGGAAATTATGTTTTATTTAAACGGGGTACTACTAATCCGGAAATTTTTAGGATTCGTATTGACAATCTTGCACTAGAAAATCTTACTAATAACTCTGTAGTAGATGATGCCCCTGCATACTCATATGATGGGACGAAAATTGCTTGGATGCAGTCAACTTCGGCTCTGAATACGTGTGAGATCTGGATAATGAATAGTGGTGGTTCAGGTAAAACCCAATTAACCAGTAATTCAGTTGCTGATTTCAATCCAACATTTTCACCATTTTCTACAACTTCGGGACCGGAAATAAATATTAAAGGAAATAATATAACTATTATAAATGGCAGTGCAACACCAAGTACTTTAGATTACACTGATTTTAGCAGTGTGCTAGTTGATAGCGGTGCCATTACAAGAACTTTTGCAATTGAAAATCTTGGTACTGCTAATCTCATACTCTCAGGAAGTCCTCTTGTTCAACTAACCGGAACAAATTCCACTGACTTCTCTGTTCTTGTAAATCCTTCATCAACTATAGCTGCAAGCAGCAACACAACATTTCAAGTCAGATTTGATCCAAGTGCAAGCGGCACAAGAACAGCAACAATAAGTATTCCAAATAATGACTCGGATGAAAATCCATACACACTTGCAATACAAGGATCAGGAACAGCATCTGCAGCTGCTGTCTATGGAAAAATTGCATTTTGCAAACAGCAAAGTACAACCGATTGGGATATTTGGATTATGGATGCCGATGGCAGCAATCAAACAAAATTATTGGATAGTGATGCAAAGGATATGAATCCACACTTCAGCCCCGCCGGAAAATATATTGCATTCTCCAGAACCAGTGGATCATCACCCAACTTTACGAACGATGTTTATATAATGAATAGCGATGGCACTAATGCTACAAATTTAACATCAGACGTATCAGAATCCTGTGTTGGACCAAAGTTTGCGTGGAATGAAAGCAGGTTGGCATTCTTTAGAAATTATATGGGTTCCGGATTCGTTTTGTGTACAATGAATCTTGATGGAACAAATAAACAGTACATCAATGATCAGGCAGGGAACCCTGTTGTTGGTGATTCTCCTTTTTTTACACCGGACGGCCAATGGGTTGTATTTCAAAGAGTAAATCCCGACCAATTGAAAGGGGCAATTTATAAAGTTCCTGCCGCCGGGGGAAACGTAATTCAGCTAACCAATACTTCAGATTTCTATGAACTACCAAGGGTATCACCGGATGGACAGTTTGTAATTTGCAAATACAATCCTATTGCCAGCGGTAAAGCGGACATCGCAAAGTTTTCAATTAATCAAACACCTCCAACGTCCAATGTTGCTAATCTTACCAATACAATGAATGAAGATGAGGACTCGCCGATGTACTCATATGAGGGAGATAGAATAGCATATATGGGGACAGCCGGTACCACTTCAATGGAAATTTGGACTATGAATCCCGATGGTTCAGTTAGAACAAGACTGACCAATAATTCTCAGCAGGATTTTGATCCCACTTTTTCCCCCGCCAGTGCTGTACCCGGACAAGTTACACTCCTATCCCCATCGAATGGTTCAATAAACCAACCTACGACCTTGACGTTGACATGGAACGCAGTCAGTAGAGCAACGACATATCATATACAGTTATCGGTTGACAGCAGTTTTACTTCATTAGCTGTGGATGATACTAATATTACTTCAACATCAAGGCAACTCACATCATTAGAAAACAATAAAACATACTTTTGGAGAGTGAGAGCAAAGAATACAGCAGGGTGGGGTTTATATTCATCAACTTGGAATTTTACAACGATAATTTCTGTACCATCAGTACCGACATTGACATCGCCAACGAATGGAGCAATTGGCATATCAATTACTCCAACTTTAAGCTGGTTTGCATCAACTGGTGCAGCCACCTATCATTTACAAGTCGCATTAGATTCGATGTTCACTTCCGTTGTGTATAACGATTCTACACTAACTACTACATCTAAGCAAGTTGGACCATTGCTGAATAATACAAAATATTATTGGAGAGTAAATGCGAAGAATACAGGCGGGACAAGTGCTTGGTCTGCAGTTTGGAATTTCACCACTTTAACTACTCATGTTGAGAAAGATAACAATGTTATACCGACTGAATATGAGTTAGCTCAGAACTATCCAAATCCTTTCAATTCTAGAACGACAATTCAATTTGATATACCCCAAATGGGAAATGTAAACATTAAGATATTCAATGCACTAGGAAAAGAGATAAGTGTATTGATTGATGGGTTTCTGCCTGCTGGTAGATATAGATTAAATTGGGAGGCAAAAAATTTGCCAAGCGGTGTCTATTTTTATGAGTTGATAGCGGGCAACTTCAGAGAGGTGAAAAAGATGATTGTTTCAAAGTAACTTAACAAGTTTATGAATTACATTTTTTAATTATATCATTAGGAGAATAGTTGTATGAAAACAATAAACCTTTATCTTTCTTATTTAATATTTCTGATTGTTTCGACTGTATACGCTCAAATAACTCCCCCACTACCTGTAAATGGTTGGTCTTTTCGTGGGTATTTTGGCAACGGGCCTGCGGCAACATCTTCATATCTTTCTGGTGTGGCCTATGAAGGCAATTATTCACAAGCTTTCTATGTTTCACTTCCTCATGGTGGAGCGACTATTGAGTGGGTTAAAAATTTTGAGAGAGAATATGTAAAACCAACTCATGTAATGTATAAATATGCTTACAAATCTGGTAATTGGTCAGCACCATTTGATTTAAAGATTCACTTTTATATGAAAAAGGGAGACTCACTTTACTACTTTGATGCGAGTACAGTTTATAAAGAATCAACTTTTTTTTGTTGGGTTTCAAGCAGTAAATCTTCTTATTTGGGTTCGGTTCCAAATTTCTCGGAGATTGTTTTAAAATTCTATTTCATGCCTATCACTATAACACCAATAGATGCATCGGCAGAGGTTCTTATTGATTGGCTTCAATTAAGGTATGGAAATGATTCAACGATCACTATCGATCGTTTTGGTGATCCGCTCACTAAATTAGATGAGTCGAACAACATTCCATATCAATTTCGGCTTTCTCAAAACTATCCAAATCCATTCAATCCGAGTACTGTAATTAGCTATCAGCTTTCAGCAGTCAGTCATGTTACGCTAAAAGTTTATGATTTACTGGGAAGGGAAGTTGCAGTTCTTGTGAATGAAGAAAAATGGCCGGGTAATCATGAAGTACGATTAACCATTAACGATCCGTCAGCTGACGGACGTTTAACGAGCGGAATTTACTTTTATCAACTAAAAGCTGGAGGATTTATTGAGACAAAGAAAATGATATTGATGAAATAAGTTGGCATTATTTTAATAGAATTAATTTCTTTGTCGCATCATAATTTTTTGATTGAAGTCTATAATAATAAACTCCAGTAGTCAAGTCCGAAGCGTCAAATCCAATTGTGTGAGTGCCTGCTTCACGGTGACCTCCTATCAAGGTTCGAACTTTTTCTCCAGAAGAATTAAAAATCATTAATTCAACCATTATGCTTTGTGGAAGAGTAAAGTTGATATTTGTAATTGAATTTCCGCCGGAGGTGGATCCGCTCTTGTCTGAAGATGAAGCGGAAAAAGGATTTGGATAATTTTGAGCTAAATGAAATTTGAGATTCTCTCTAGGTTCAAACTCAAATGAACTTGTACCGCCTTCTAGTAATGTTCTTTCAAACACGCCGTGGTATACAACATAAATCTCGTAACTTTTATTTGGATTGACAGCTTTCTACTAACTTCTAAAACGCTATAATCCGATTTTGAAAACAAAAGCAATTGTATCCTATTGTTCTTTACAGATTGGTGTCTAATACGTATCTGAAGCGGGTAACCGTAAATAAATTTGTAAGACTTTTCTATAATCCTTATTTTTGTGCTCAAAATTTTAATCATAAGGATGCTAAATGAACCAAGGTAAGATAGTACAGATTATTGGACCCGTTATAGATATCGATTTTTCTGGCGGAGCACTTCCGCAAATTTACAATGCTGTGAAAGTTCCGCGCCAAACCATCGAAGGACAGAATGAGGAATTAGTGTGTGAGGTTCAGCAGCATTTAGGACAAGATAGAGTCCGAACTGTAGCTATGGATTCTACTGATGGACTAGTTAGAGGAATGGATGCATTCGATACAGGTAAGCCAATCGAAGTTTCAGTTGGACCCGAAGTGTTAGGAAGGTTATTGAATGTAATTGGTGAACCGATTGATGGCTTAGGGGAAATCAAGACTGATAAAAAACTTCCTATTCATCGCGAAGCCGTAGAATTTAAGGATCTAAATCCGACTAAGGAAATGCTTGAAACTGGAATTAAAGTCATTGATTTGATTGAGCCGTATTCCAAAGGCGGGAAGACTGGATTATTCGGCGGGGCAGGAGTTGGTAAAACTGTAGTCATAATGGAGTTGATTCACAACATCGCAAAATTTCACGGCGGATATTCTGTGTTCTCCGGTGTTGGTGAAAGAACTAGAGAAGGAAACGATCTTTGGCTTGAGATGAAAGGGTCTGGAGTGCTTGATAAAACAGCAATGGTCTTTGGACAAATGAACGAGCCGCCAGGAGCAAGACAAAGAGTTGGATTAACCGGTTTAACCGTGGCAGAGTACTTTAGAGATCAAGAAGGAAAAGATGTACTTTTATTCATCGACAATATTTTCAGATTCATCCAAGCTGGCAGTGAAGTAAGTGCACTATTAGGACGAATGCCATCAGCAGTAGGTTACCAACCAACACTTTCGACGGAAATGGGTGAACTTCAAGAGAGAATTACTTCAACGAAGAAAGGTTCGATCACTTCAGTTCAAGCGATTTATGTTCCAGCTGATGACCTAACTGATCCCGCACCAGCGTCGGCATTTTCACATCTTGATGCAACCACAGTATTGAGCCGCCAAATTGCAGAACTTGGAATATATCCTGCAGTTGATCCACTAGATTCAACGTCCAGAATTCTTGAACCAGGAGTTGTTGGTGAAGAACATTATACAACTGCTCGAAGGGTGAAAGAAATTCTTCAGTCGTACAAAGATTTGCAGGACATTATTAATATTCTTGGAATCGATGAACTTTCTGACGATGACAAGATAATAGTTCAGCGTGCAAGAAAAATTCAGAAGTTTCTTTCTCAGCCGTTCTTTGTGGCAGAAGAATTTACAGGAACTCCAGGCCGATATGTAAAACTTGAAGATACGATCAAAGGTTTTAAAGGGATCATTAATGGGGATTATGATCACTTGCCAGAAGGAGCTTTCTTTATGGTAGGAACGATCGAAGAAGCTGTCGAAAAAGCAAAGAGGCTGCAGTGTGAGTGATTCGAAGAATATCAAACTTGAGATAATCACTCCAAACAAAGTTGTGTTCTCAAAAGATGTTCAGTCTGTAACTCTTCCAGGTGAAGTTGGAAGTTTCCAAGTTCTTTATAATCATGCACCAATTCTGAGTAATCTATCAATTGGACAGATCAAAGTTCAAAACGTAGATGATTCTATAGAGTATTTTGCAGCGAGCGGTGGATTTGCAGTTGTTCTTGAAAATGTTGTTACAGTTTTATCAGAGACAACTGAGAAATCTGATTTGATAGACGTAAAACGTGCCGAAGAAGCATTAGAGCGTGCTAAAAGCAGGATTAAGGAAAAAGCTGCAAATTTAGATTATGAGAGAGCTTTCCTTGCAATGGAAAGAGCCAAGAATAGATTAAGAATTTCGCAGAAGTAGATTACCACATTTAGGTAATTTTTGCAAGGCTCGGATTGTTTTATCGCAGTTCGAGCTTTTTTTAGTCTATCAATTTCTGAATATCTTTATCTCGTCCAAAGAGAATTAGAATATCGTCTTTCTCAAGAACTGTACTCGCAGAAGGAACTCCAGCAATTTTTTCAACCGTTTCACTTTGAGAGGTTTTTTTATCAATTGCGGTTACAAATTTTTTTATTGTGATTAGATTGACATTGTACCTAATTCTTAAATCAAGTTCTTGAATTGACTTACCGATAAATGCATCCGGTGTTTTTAAATGTACGATATTGTGCCCGCTCCCTAATGGAATGTAATCAAGAATATCTTCATGAATAAGGTTGCTTGCGAGCTTTTTTGAAATTTCCTCTTCGGGTGAAATAACTTCTTTAACTCCGACTTTTGACAGTATCTTTTTATGTACTGGGGAGGTTGAACGTGCAATAATTCTTTTAACTCCCATGTGAATTAGATTCATTATTGTTAACAGTGCATCTTCAAACCCGGCGCCGATGGAAACAACTACTGCGTCCATCTCAATAATACCTTGTGCTTTGAGCGCTCGTTCATCTGTGCTGTCAAGCCGAACAGCGACCGTGACTTTATCCTTAATCTCTTCAATTACATTGAAGTTGCTGTCTATTGCTAGAACTTCAGCGCCAAGTTCCGTTAGTGTAGTAGCTAATGGTATCCCAAAATCTCCTAATCCAATTATTGCGATTTTCTTTGCCACGTTTTATCTCCGATTATTAAATGGTTGATATATTTTCTGATGGATAGTCGTAGTTTTCTGTAACGATTTTTCTAGTAAGTGCCAGCATAAAAGTTAATGGTCCAACTCTTCCAATGTACATGATCAATGAAATAATAATTTTTCCCGGATCAGTCAATTGTCCTGTAATTCCTCTTGATAATCCAACTGTACTGAAGGCAGAAACTTGTTCGAAGATCAAATCCAGCAAGCTGTGCTTTTCTATGTACGAAAGAATTATCAAAGTTGAAAAAAGAAATACAAATGAAAAAACCATTTTAGTAAAAACTCTATGAATGATTTCATCCGGAATACTTCTATGAAAGATCTCGACTTTTTTCTTTCCGCGGACAAATTCAAAAAATGCAACAATGGATATAAATACAGTTGTAGTTTTTAATCCGCCGCCTGTTCCGCCAGGCGAAGCACCAATCAACATCAACATTATAAAGATCAATGATGTCGGAATTAAAATCTTGTCGATAGGAATTGAATTAAATCCGGCAGTTCGCGTGGTCACCGATTGAAAGAAAGCAGCTAACAACTTTTGATCTAGGGTAAAATCTTTCAATGTATTGTTATTCTCTAATCCAACGAAAAAAAACATTCCAGCAAATATTAAAACAATAGTAGAGAAAAGAACAATTTTGGATTGAATAGTAAGATGCTTACGTCTTAATCTGCTCTTTTTAAATCTGCTGACCGCAGTTTCGAGAACATTTAGAAATGCAGAGAAGCCGAACCCTCCGAAGATAATTAGAAAAGAAACTGTAGTCAGTATCGTATAATTAAATCTTGTATGAATTGAGTAAAGATTCTCTGAAAAAGTCGAAAATCCAGCATTACAAAATGCAGAAACAGAATGAAAGATTGAGTGAAAGATTCGTTCATTTAAACTTAGTGATGTCCCTTCGAAACCCTGAAAGATTATTATAGCGCCTATTGCTTCCAATCCGAAAGTCAGTAAAATTATTTGGATCAAAGTTTTTGAGATTTGCCCAATTTTTTCTTCGTCTATCATATCGCCGATTAAAACTCTCTCTTTAATTCCCAGTCCGCCGGCAAAGAAAATTGCAAAGAAAGTTGTTATTGTCATTACGCCAAGTCCGCCGATTTGAAATAAGCATAAAATGATAATCTGTCCAAATTGAGTGAAGTATGTTGCTGTATCAACAACAATTAATCCAGTCACGCAAACGGCGCTTGTTGATGTAAACAATGCATCGACTAAAGAGATGTTTCCAGTTGTGGTTGCTTTGGGAAGCATCAACAATCCAGTTCCGAAGAATATTAAAAGAAGAAAACTGAATAGAAAAAGTTTTGCCGGTTGAATTTTAAACTCAGCAATTGTGTGTCCAAATCTTACTGCTTTTATCGCTAAGCTTACGACAATATAAATTTGCAGCACAATTATGTAGAAAACATTTAAATCTGTAACATGGAAATAACCAGCAACATCGGTAAATACAGATGGGATGATAATAAAAATCACTGTTTGAATTAAAATTAAAATCAAGAGTATTAAATCAAACCAACGCGATTTCATGTATTCAATTCTGTGTTCTGAATAAAATATTTTTCCGAATTGGTAATAAATGAACAATCCAAAAATTATTACATAAGAATAACTAATCAGATTGTGGATCTCTGGAGTGAGGTAAAATCCATACTGCAATAGAAGTGCAGCGAATGCAAGCAGAGCGATAACAAATAGAAATCTTCCACTGTATTTGTCAAAAAAGTGCCGCAAAGAATTTTCCTATTTTGTATCTAAAATTAACGGCAGCCCGTCTTTGCCTGCGCCAATTACTACTACTTTGGCATTCTGTGACGATGCAAGTTTCTCAGTTGCCTCAATCCCTTTCCATCTCAGCAAGGGTTCGCTTATTCCGCGAGCAACAATATCCTGAAAATCAGCAATTCCTTTTGCCTCAATTCTTTTCCTTTGTGCTTCTTGTTCTTCTTTTGCTAAAACAAATTGCATTCGCTGACTTTCCTGCTCGGCTTGAAGTTTAGCTTCAATAGACTGAGCTAATCCTGAGGGGAGCCCCACTTTTCGTAAGGGAGTTGACTCAATGGATATTCCGCGTGCTTCTACAATGTTAGCTAACTCTTTTCTTATTAGCAGTGCCAATGTTTCTCGTTCTGAGGTGTAAAGTGCTTTTGCATCGTAGCTTGCAGTTACGCCGCGACAAACTGAGCGGAATTGTGGCACCAGAATTATTTGAGCGTAATTCTCACCAACTGTTTTGTAAATTGAAGCAACCATATCGGGGGTTAAATGAAAAAGAGCGCTTATCTCAAGTCCTACAGTCAAACCTTCCTTTGATGGAACATCCATATCCTCTTTAAGTTCTTGGGTCTTTACAGAGAATTTGACAACCTTTGCTAATGGATTAACTGGATTGATTCCAGCTTTAAGCGTGTTATCGGAAACCATACCGAAGAAATCGACAACACCGACATTTCCCGCTGGAATTACTGTAAAACATTGCAGAAGTGCGAGAAGTGCAAATATTCCAACTGCTATTGGTGAAAAAGTTCTAAAAGGATTGCCGACTAAATTTCTGCTTTTACTATAAAGTACAATGGATGCAATCAATAATATTAAAAAGAATATAAATAACATTTTCTGAACTCCTTTATTATAATTCTAAATTAAAAGATTCGATTTGTTTTGCCAAAGGCAAGATTTATTTGAAGGGAACGTAAAACTCTTAGAAGATATTTTCTTCATTAATCCGTAAAAATTGTCAATTCAAATTTACCTAAAATAATATTGATTGAAAAATTATATACTCAGCTTAAAATAGTAGAAAATCCAAATTCCAAATAACAAAACCCAAATATTGATAAGAACTTCATGAAATATTCATAATTTCAGAAGTCAATCATCTGACTAAAGCATAAAACAATTAACAAATAACTAATAACTAATAACTAAACTCCCATCAACTCCTCGATTCTCTTAATAGTTAACGGAGCGGAACCTTCGAAGTGATTGTTGACATTTACAAATAAATCGACTTTTTTCTTTTGAAGAGTTTGAATCATTTCAACAACTTTTTCGAGCTCAGACTCGTTAGGTTCGATGCGTTTACTCCAATCGCTACCGCTTCTCTCTTCAATTCCTTTTCTATCAGGACCATGCAAACGTATAACTGTCTGCTTCTTGATTGACTTTTCAAATTTCTGAAATAGTTCGAAGATGTCTGGCATGTAATATCCTTGGAGAAAAACGTGAGCTAATCCATCATCTTTTAAAAAATCAAAATAAGTTTGGTTTAAGTAATTCGGATTGCGGATTTCAATTCCATAATTGAACTCATCAGAGCATTTCGAAATGAATGAAGAGAATTTATCCTGAAATTCAATCTGAGAACTCATCTTTTGCTTGTTTAAATATTCAAATTGGAACATTAAAATTCCGATTTTTTCTTTCATCGGTTCGAGCTTTTTCAATATCGTATCAAAAAGTTTTTTTGAAAGAAAATTGTCATTTGGAATTAAGGGTGCAGACTTTGATTTCTTGTAGTAATGTGTGAGCGTTATGCTATTTGGGAGCTTTATCGTGAATTGAAAACTGTCCGGCACTGACTTGTAGTATTCATTTACATCCTTAGGATTCGGCAGACGTATTTTATCCTTATCGAAAAGCGACCAAAACCATTGATCAATCTCAACTGTGTTAAAGTATTTTGAGTATTCTTCGAGATAATTGAATTTTGCATCATTTGGATAGATTATTCCTTTCCATGAATCGTATTTCCAACTGCATGTACCGATTTTTAATTTCTTCAATTTATGTTCCTCTGTTTCTCTTTACAAATAACTTTGCTTTCTTGGCTCATTGGCGATTAAAGATATTTTCGAAACATATATCGCTCAATTTGGTATTAAAGATAAAAAATTTATATTCATACAAAAAGTAGGAACGAATAAATGAAATATTTTGCGACAATTATTTGCATACTTTTAACTTCTGCAATTGGGATTGGACAGATCAGAGTAAAAGTTATTGGCGGTGATACACATCATTTTGGAACGATTTATAAAGGACAAAAAGTAAAGCACGTATTTGAAATTGAGAACCTAACTTCAAAAACAATTCAAGTAGATAAAGTGGAAACTTCCTGCGGCTGCACGGCTGCACTAATCTCGAACAAGACTTTGAAACCAAAACAGAAAGCAAAGGTTACAGCCGAATTTGATTCCGAAAGCTTCCAAGGATACCAAGAAAAAAACATTTACGTCCATGAGCGGCGATCGAAAGAGCCGCTGGTTATTTTAAAAGTTCAAGTCAACATTGCAGTCGAATTAGACGTTGTTCCGCTTTATCTCGTATTCGACAATGCTGTTGTTGGTTCGGATAAAAATGCATTCGTTCAAATAATTAATAGAACCAGCAGTCCGATTAAAATTTTAAAAGTCGATAACTCAACTAAAAATCTAAAATTAAAGATTGATAAATACACGCTTAACTCAGATGAAGTTGCCACAATTGAGGGGACCTATTTACCAACTCATTCTGGCTTAGTTAGAGGTTCATTTTATCTTGAAACAAATGCTAAGCACCAGAAAAAAGTCGAAATAAAATTTTACAGCAATGTTAGAGACAAATTGTAGAAAATTAATTATATTTCTTACGGTAATTTATAAGTAATTATTGTTCATTGATGATTTGAAAAATTCGAAATTCTAATTTCGAAGTCCTAAAACCCATAGCTTAATTCGGAATTAGATATATTCATCAAGTGCTGCTTAGAAAAATAGTCTGAGTATTTATTAAAAAATTGGGTGATTTATGAAAGCAATAATTTTTGTTTTCGCTTTTCTCTTCTCGTCACTAAATCTTTATTCACAGACTTCTCATCTTGTTCACGAAAAAGCTCCCCGTCCAAAATTTGAGGATCTGAAATTGGACAAAAACTATCCTCATGATCCGATGCCATCACAATATCCTCCTACTGGAGTGTTAATTGGAAAAATGTGGAATGCTTACTCAACGCAGGCATCTTATACAAATCAAATTTTCACAGATCCATTTTCCGGATTGATCAGTGTTGTACATCGGGGCAGCAGAAAGTATCCGAACAGCGGCACAATAGTTTATCAGGCGACCGATGATGATGGAGCCAATTGGACACCCGAGGTTGGTCCGATGAATTTACCGGGCTCTCTGGGCCGACATCCGAATATTGCATTATCAAATCCAACCAAGGATGTAACTCCGGGTGCACAAAGTGTTATCGCAAGTTTCCCAATTCTAACTACAACTTGGCATTATTTAGAATTTTCTTCCGATCCTACTGTTGGAAGCATGACTTTCACTCACTTTTTAGATAGTACATATTATCCAAATGATGAAATGTTCATCAACTCTAAAGGAGATATTTTTACAGTCGCACCGAAAATTGATTATCAAATTATTGGATCCGATACTGTTAATATGGATCTGTTCATGTCTACAAACAGAGGTGTAACTTGGACTAAGAGCCCAATTTCTAAAACTTCTGATTTCGAGCAAGACACCTGGAATGGAACGAAAGGTTTCATTAACAAAAATGGGACTGGCTATATAATGGTTCAGGGAAAAAAATCAGGACAAAATTTTTATTCATTCGGTTACAAGAAGACAACTAATGATGGAGCAACATGGGATACGAATTGGACATGGGTGAATCCATATACAATTCCTTCATTATCAGGAAAGGTTCACGCATTGAATTATGAAGTTGATGCTGCAACGGATAATTATGGAAAACTTCATTTTGTTGGAACGTTCTTAGATACACTTGATAAGTCCCTCTCAGGATATACTGGAATCTATCATTTATGGGGTGAGGAGATAAATTGGAATGGGGAATTGATTGCTAAAGTAAATAGAACTTCACTTAGTTTGCCAGGCGGACTGACTACATTAAATGAAGTAAAATTTGCTTCGTCGTGGAATGGAACTTTTGGAGTGATTAAGTTTTGTGATATACCAAGCCAACTGGATTCCTTATATGATATATTTCTTGCTGGTGCATGGGGTTCACCAAAAACTATTCTAAACGTAACTAATACTAAAAATATAAATGAAAAATATACTCAGATGTCTTCATTTCTGTATACTGGGGTTCATTATTTTGGGAGGGTAGATATAATGTATACGATATTTGGGAATAATGATACAAATGATCTTATTGAAGCAGAATTATGGTATTTGTGTGGTTTGTATTTTGGAATTTATGATTATGCTGAAGATGATTTTTATCCACCAATTAAATTTCATCTTTCACAAAACTTTCCCAATCCATTCAACAACCAAACGAAGCTTGAATATTACGTACCCTATGAATTCGATGGGAAGGTTCTAATTAAAGCTTATAACATTTTAGGCAAGGAGGTCGCAACTTTAGTTGATGAACACAAGCGTGAAGGACTTCATTCGGTAACTTTTGATGGAAGCAATTTATCAAGTGGACTCTATATATTTGAACTGAAAGCGAATAATACAGTAAAACGAGTGAAAGGAATTTTGCTGAAGTAACAACTTCTCGATTCGCTCACAATTTCTTGTCCAGAATGTAAGCATATCGGTTGACTCAAAATCGATCCGATTAAAAAGCTCATTATCAATTTTCCTACCCGTATTCCGCATTCCGAAATCCGCACTACCTCGGAACTGTTTCAAGAATATATCTGTTGCAACATTAAATGTTATAACATATATTGTTATCAATTAAATTCTAAGTAATTAATATAAAAGTAGATAAAATGAAAAAATTACAACTAATCGCCATTTCACTTGTGGCTTTACTTTCAATAAGTTTTGCTCAGACTGAATGGACATTCGATAAATCACATTCGAAAATTGGATTTACAGTAACACATTTAGTAATAGCTGAAGTCGATGGATTTTTCAGAACGTTTGACGGAAAGATCACATCAAAGGGTGAAGATTTTGAAAATACTGAAATCGAATTCACAGCAGATGTGAACAGCATCTCCACAGATAATGAAAAAAGAGATGCTCACCTGAAATCAGACGATTTCTTTAACGCAGAAAAATATCCGACAATAACTTTTAAAAGTAAATCATTTAAAAAGATCGAAGATAAAAAATATAAACTGGCAGGTGATATTACAATTCGTAATATCACAAAAACAATTGAACTTGATGTGAAGCATAATGGAACAGTCAAGGATCCTTGGGGAAATACGAAAGCCGGTTTTATTGTCAAAGGGGAATTGAATAGATTCGATTATGGTCTGAAATGGGATGCCGCTATTGAGACTGGCGGATTAGTAGTAGGTAAAACAGTTGAATTAGTTATTAAGGTTGAATTAGCTAAGCAGCAATCATGAAACTCGAAGATGAAATAAAACAATCGAAGTTTCGAAACGAATATCATAAGTTAGCCGTGAATATTTTATATACTCACGGCTGGCTTATTTCTCATCAAAGCAAAGTTTTTACCGATTATGATCTAACTCCACAGCAATACAACATTTTGAGAATTTTGAGAGGACAATATCCAAATCCTGCGACCATCAATCTCCTAAAAGATAGAATGCTCGATAAAATGTCCGATGCTTCACGGCTTGTCGATAGACTGAAAACCAAAGGATTCGTCGAGAGAGAGATCTGCAATAAAGATCGCAGAAGAGTTGATGTCAAAATAACACAAAAAGGGTTGGCACTGCTTAAGAAATTGGATGGAAGTGTGAAAGAATCTGAAAAAATGTTCTATCGTTTAACCATATCTGAAGCTGAAACTTTAAATAATCTACTCGACAAATTGAGAGGTTAATAGTTGACTACTGTGATGTAATTGTGACAAGAAATATTTTTTTTTGCCCAATTAGTTATGCAACTGATTGGGCTTTTTGTTGAATATATCTTGAAACTAAGGTTTTTAGTTGTCGTATACAGCATCAAAAAATTAATCATAATTTATATGAAGGTAGAGATGAGAGCAAAAATTCTATTCGCAGCTGTTTTATTCATTTGTTTTCTGCATCAATCGTATGCACAGCCAATAACAAAAGGAACGATTAAAGGAAATGTAATCGATTCCAAAGATAACAAACCGATGGAGAATGCAAACGTTGGTTTGTTTAATTACACAGACTCAACTTTTATTGGCGGTTCTGTAACAAATCGGGCAGGTAATTTTCTTATCGAGAATGTTCTTGTCGGAAAATATTATTTGCAGGTAACCTTTGTTGGATACGAAAAGGCAATTATTTCAGATGCAGCAATCACAAATGAAAACAAAGATGTATCGGTCGGGACAATATCATTGAAATCAACATCTGTTGAGTTAGGTGAGGTCAAAGCAGTTGGAGAAAAACCAATTGAAGAATTTCATATCGACAAGAAAGTTATCAATGTCAGTAAAAGTTTATCCGCAACAAGTGGAACCGCACTCGACGTTTTGAAAGAACAGCCTTCTGTTCAACAAGATCAGGAGGGGAATATTACTCTCCGAGGGAGTTCAAATTTCACAGTTCAAGTTAACGGAAGACCAAGTGTCCTGCAAGGTTCGGATGCATTGAGACAAATTCCGGCTAATATAATCGATAACATTGAGCTGATCACGAATCCATCGGCAAAATATGACGCGGAAGGTTCTGCAGGAATCATTAATATCATTACTAAAAAACAGACTGAATCTAACTTAAGCGGAATTTTTAACGTTGGAAGCGGTTCAAGAGATAAGTACAATACCGAATCGACAATTAATTATAAGAACAGCGACTATACTTTAACCGGCGGATTTGATTATCGAAAAGGGACTAATTTAATCGACCAGAAAATTGAGAGAGAAACTTATCTCCCGACAGAAACGATATTGAATAACACATCAGTTGATGGATTAGTAATTCGAAATAATTATGCAATTCGTGCAGGATTAGATTATAATTTTTCTCAGCAAAGCGGCATCGCACTGAATGCTGCAGCCGGTAAAGTCGATTTGAAAAGATCGTTTGATTTCAGCACACACAATCTTTCAACTGCTGCGGATGATTACATTTTCGTAGATGATAATTATGATTTAACAGCGAATTATGTCAATTCATCACTCTATTATAATAACAAGTTCACACCGGGAGTTGACGAGTTAGTATTTGAAGCGACCTATACAAATCTCTTCATGCCGAGGACTCAAAACACTTCTGAGTACAAATCGGATGCAAGTTTTAAGAATTTACTTCCAAACCCAAAAATGCGCGAATTCAAAGATGATACAAAACGGAACGACGGCAGAATCAAATTGAATTATACCTATACCTTCAATCCAAAAAGTAAACTCGAAACCGGGCTACAATCAACTTTATCATTTAAAAAATTTGATATCAGCAATAAAGTGTTTAATTGGACAACATTAGTGTGGGATGTAAAGACGGACTTTACTAATCAATTTGACTTCAGAAACAATGTCTATGCGGCATTTGTTACTTATTCCGACAATTTGTTTGATTTTGATTATCAACTTGGCTTGCGTACAGAATACACTGATAGAGTTCTTGAACAGATCACAATGAGCAAAGATTACAAATTCACAAAACTCGATTTCTTCCCATCTCTTAATCTCCTTCGAAAAATTGGTGAGGGGAATCAGATTCAATTCAGCTATACACGAAGAATAAATCGACCGGTAGAGCAGCTGCTAAATCCTTATCCGAATTACAGCGATTCATATATAAGCAGCGTTGGTAATCCCGACCTGCTTCCGGAATACACACATTCATTTGAATTGAATTTTCAAAAATTCATTCCTGGAGTTTTCTTGTCAGCTCAAACTTATATGAGACTTCAAGATGATTCCTTCACGCAGACCATGACTGTAGATGATAAAGGAAAGCTCGTAATCTCCTTTGATAATATTGCTAAAACCAGAACCATTGGTGCGGAGCTTTCTTCAAGTATAACTATGATCCCGTGGTTAAGAATTGATCCAGCCGTCAATTTATTTCATAATAATATCAGCGGCGAAATATTGAAGAAGAATGTCGATAACAGTACGTTTTCAAAA
>VGVX01000016.1 GCA_016873845.1 Ignavibacteria bacterium | reverse complement strand
TCATCGCTAATTTTTCTTTATAGGCAGAGTTTAACACAATCCCGGTTAAATTATTCAAAAACAGTCCTGGAATAGCTATACTAATCAGTGAAAGCATATTCGATGCTTCTATAAATTTATCTCCAAATGTTAATTTAATCAATAATCGGTTCGTTAATAAATAGAATGCAATCAATCCAATAGAAATAATTATAATCCATTTCACTAATGATTTGATTTTCCTTCCTTCTATAAAATGATTGGCATGATAAAAAGCTGAGAGCTCGGTGAACAACGGCGTTAATATTATTCCCAAAAATGATTGAGGAATTTTATATAATGAATAAGCAACTCCAAATATTGCCACCGACTCAAAACCGTTTAACTTATGTAAAATCAAAAAAGCCGAGCGGTCGTATATCCAGACAGACAAAATCCCTAATCCAAATGGTAAAACTGATTTTAATAAACCATAACCTGGGTTAATCAGCTTGAAATCAATTTTAATTGGAATTTCAATCTCATCCAGATTAATGTTTAGAAAAACTAAATGAACACCAAAGGATAAAACAAAGATGAATGAAAGAACACTTAAGTCAAATTTGAAAATAAATATGCAGAGAGAGATCAATATTAGTATAGAACGACTAATAAATATTCCAAGGAAAGATTTTTTATACAAGCTTTTTCCATAAAGCATACTATTGAGGAAATATCCAAAGCTGACTATATAAATTGAGAAGGAAAATAAAATTATGCTCAAAGGTTCAATGTGCATCTCTTTATAAAAATATCCGATACAGAAAACAATAAAGATAACTACTGCAAGCAGACGAATGTTTAAAGCACTTAAAAACTTTTTAGAAAGTTCTATCCCATTTATTGCAGATTCTCGCTGGAAATAAATTGTAAATCCAAAATCCAAGAGTGAACTTACAATATTTGCAAATGCGAAGATAGTTGTAACTAGTCCGAATTCATACTTCGAGTAATAACGAGCGATAATTAAATAAACAATAAAAAATGTAAGTTTTTCGATCAGAGAAATAAAAAATATATATTTACCTTTCAATAGCAGTTGCGAAAATATCTTGCTCATTTTTTTCATAATAACGGGCACTATTTATTTATCAGATATGATTTCACAAATCCAAATACCCATTCGTGTATTACGATACTATTAGGAAATAATTTTTTAATTTCTCTTTTTTTCAAAATTCGAATGAACAAGATTAACTCTCGTGCATGAGCAATATTTTTCTGTTTCTCAAACCAGCCTAAATTAAAATATTTTACAAACAAAATTTTTAATGATTTTGGAAGCCAGTGGAAAAAGGGAAAAAGAAAATGAGGTTCGATTGGAAAAATGAATGCCGGTGTCTGAATGAAATAATGATTTGATATCCTTTGAATATTATAAGCCATCAGTTCTTGATCTTCAAAAGTGCTTAGATGTTCAATCACAGAATTTGAAAATGCGACATCAAATGATTTATCCTTAAAAAAGGATAAAGTTTTCCCATCACCGATTACACGCAAATAATTTTCACCGATCAATTCATTATTATTTAAATTTACAAGTATGGGATTATAATTAACACAATTATTTTTATTGAATTGCTATCAAAAATTTACATTACCTCCAATGTCAATTATCCGAGGAGACTGTGAATTTAAATTTTCGATAAACTGACAAAAATACTTTGCTCGTTTTTGTCTTAGTTTGGAGCTTAAACTTTTTTCATCCAATTGCGAGGCGAATCTAGTTAACCACTTCATCTCCTCGCAAGCCACATTTCTGGATTTTGTTTTTCTCGCTCCTTCCAGATTTCAAAGTGGAGCATTTCGCCATAGAGACTTTCGCCGCTGCGTGCAATAACATCGCCGCGTCTCACGATTGCGCCTTCACTTACCAGAACGTCTGACAAATAAGCATAGACTGTTCTATATTCTTCAGTATGAGTTACAATCACAACTGTTCCGAATCCCGGCAGCCAATGCACAATTGATACTCTTCCATCTGCAATTACTTGAACATTCGAACCAAAAGCTGATGCAATGTCAACTCCATAATTTAAAGTGACAGTATTTAATTGTTCGTTTCTTTGTTCGCCAAATTTATTTATTATTCTTCGGCTTGAAACAGGCCAGGGTAGAACTCCTTTTGCTTTTGAAAACAAATTGAAAGTCGGCAGAATTTCGAAATAAGTATCTAACTCAGTTTTGCTTGGCGGAGGAACAACCGGTTTGGGTCGAGATTCATTTCGTACCGTGCTTCTATTCGCTGCTTCTTCAGCACGTTTTCTTTCGATTTCACGCTGCCGTTCTAACTCTCTTTGACGAACTAATTCCCTTTCCCTCTGCTCTCTGATGATTAGATCACTTATTAAACTTGTAATTTTTTGCACAGAAGATTTTTTACGTTCAAGGTCTTTCATTAAAGCAGATTTATCATTTCGTAATGAAGCGATAAATTCACGTTTATTGGAAATTTTTATTTTTAAACTTGATTCATCTTTAATTTTAACTTGTCTTAAAGCTTCTTTCTCACCAAGAGTTTTTGAAAGCGACTCCCTTTCTTCTTTTACTTCTTCTGCTTTTTCGACTATTTGATCAATTCTTCTTCTTCTTTCTTCCGAAAACTTTTCAAGATATTTGTATCGTATCAATGCTTGATTAATTGAGCCGCTTGTAAGGAGGAGTTCCCATTCATTCTTCCGCCCGAATTTGTAAAGATTCACGATTTGTTTTGCATATTCAGAACGAAGTGAATTCAATTCAGATTCAGAAACTTTCAACTCATTTTGTTTTTCGGTGATTTGTTCACTTAGAGATTTTTCTTCAACTTCTAGTTCATTTAGAAGTCTCTTTAACAACCGAAGTTGATTGTCGTAATCATCAATAATGCTGAGTTCTTTTTTCTCCTTAGATACGCTTTCCCGAATTTTTTGATCGAGAGATTTTATTTCATTCCTTAGTGATTGAAGCTCCTTTTCTTTCTTTCTAATGTCTCTTCGAGTTTGCGATTGTGAATTTATATCCGATGGAACAAAGAATATCAAAGCTATGCAACATATTTTAATAAGAGCATTTACCACTCAATAACCTCTGCATCCTCAGGTACATAAATTTTCAAATCTATATTTCTTTTGTTTGGATAAACTTTCGAATAATTTATTTTGATACTTTCATTGCGAACTGAATTTGTAAGATTTATTACTCTCGGAATTACGATGCCATCGATTTCTGTAAAATTACCGAATTGAAGATCGATCAGAATGTTTCCTCCTTTATCGTGAATTAAGTTTTTCGAAACTGCAAGATTTCTAATGTCAATCCAATATTTATACAAATATCCATTTCGCTCTTGAGTAATTACGTATTGATCTTCTTCCACCCTTGCAGATTGTTTAACTGAGCCTTCGGGATTTATTACGATACATCCAATCAAGATGTCAATTAACTCTTCGAAGGAAATATCAACTCGCAGTAGTTTTTTTATATTTTCTTGAGTTGTATTCGTGTATAAAACTTGATTTGTTAACTCATTCAAATAGATCAATCGTGTTTTAGAAACCGCCGCAGTTGCAAAATTAATACCGAATGGACCGGTAATATTGATCAAGAGTGAATCAGGTTTTTTTATTAGAAGTTTGAAATCACCACTGTTCTTAAAAGTTTTCGAATCGACCGAAATTGTACCAGCTGCTTCAAATGTTTCGAACGATTTGCAATTTTCTTCTAATCTTTGAAAAATTCTTTCAATTGGCAACGGTGGACTAACTCTTTTCTGCACCGGCGTACAAGAATAAAAGCCAATCATTAACACACAGGAAATCCCAAGTAATAGATTCAAGAATTTCAAATTTCACCTTTTTTTATTTTTATCTCTAATTTTTTATTCGATGCATCTTTTTCATGTGCTTTGTTCCAATAATCGATTGCAGCTTCTTTGTTATTCAATTTAAAATAAATATCGCCCATATGTTCGAGAACTTCTGAACTTGCTGAGCCATGTTCTATCGATAATTTTACATATTTTTCCGCAAGAGAATAATCACCCATCTGAAAATAGATCCATCCGAGTGTATCTAAATAGGAACCATTCAACGAATCGACTTCAAGACTTTTTTTCGACATTTGAAGTGCTTCCTCCAAACGTATTCCTCGCTCAGCAAGACTATATGCATAATTATTAAGCAACAGAGAATTATTTGGAAAGATTTTAAAAGCATGCTCATACAATTTATCGCACTTGTTAAATTCTTCTGCGTTATCGTAAATCATTCCGAGCGTGCTTACAACATTCAGATTAGAATCATCAATTCTGAATGCTTCTTCGAGTACTGATATTGCTTCTTCGTATCGGTCTAATTTTCCGAATGCAAAACCAAGCGAGGATAAAGTTGTAAGATCTTTTGGATTCAGTGATTTTGCTTTGTTAAGATATTGGATTGATTCATCATGTTTTTCACTCTGCAAGTAAGATAAACCGAGTAGAAGATTCACGGTAAACTCATTCGGAAAAATTTTATGAGCACGATTCATAACATTTATTGCTTCATCATATTTTCCATTATCAAAATAAAGTCCGCCCAATCTTACCCATGCTTCAATGTTCCACTCGGCGAGCTTTGTAACTTTCGAAAAATACGTTATTGCTTTTTGAGTATCTCGTTCAGTCTCGTAAATAGCTCCGAGATACATGGGAATTCGCCAGTCTTCAACTTCTTCTTCGATTTCATGCAGCAAATTCTTCGCAAGCGAAATTACAGTAGAATCTTTCACTGATCTTTCAAAATATTCGACAGCGATTTGGATCTTGGTTTCGTTATCGACAGAATCATCTGATAAAATATTTTTAAATTGTTCCGATGCTTTTTCCCAATCATTTTTCTTAACAAACATCTGAGCATAAAGAACTCTTGCTGTATGATCTTTCGGATAATCGGTTAAAAGATCAGTCAATATTCTTTCCGCTTTTTCAAAATTGCCGTTAATTAAATAAACTTCTGCCAGCGCCTGTTTGATAGAAAGATTCGAAGGATCAAGGAATAACAACCTTTCATAAAGTTGAGCTGCGTTGTCATACTCCCCTAATCTGTTATAGATTTCGATCATTGTATAAATCAATCCCCAATCTTCACCGACTTTCTTTACAAGCCGATTATAATATTCAAGGGCTAATCTTGGACGGTTTTGTGTATGCAGTACCGCTAGCTCATAAAGTATTTCAATGTTCGAAGAATCTTTTTCCAAGATTGAGTCATAGATTTTTATTGCGTCATCTTGCTGTCTTGTAGCTGCATATAGTTGTGCGAGAACTAATTTATAGTGTGTGTTATCCGGTTCTAATTCTACAGCTTTTTTAAGATTCGAAGCTGATAGAGCATACTTTCCTAAATTCCTGTATACCTTTCCCAATACAAAATAAATTCCTGCCTGCTGCTCATATAGAAGTGCCTCTTGATATTCTATTACAGCTTTTTCATTCTCCCCTTTTTGTTCTAAGATTGAACCTTGGATAAAATGTTCCAACGCTTGTGTGGATTCAATCTTATCCCCCGAAGTAGATTTATTTTCGGAATCCTTAGAAGATAAAATAATTGTATCCCTGCTGCTCGAACATGAAATTAGGATTGAAATCAAAGTTACTATCAGCAGGTTTCGGATATAATTCATAATTATTGAAAAATTATTCAAACTAGTTTTAATTTACAAGAAAATTAGTTACAATATAATGCCAAATGAACTAATGAAATAACTAAAGGTTTCGATTGAAAGAATTCGATTTAGCCATTGCTCATACATGGGAATACGATAAGGATTTTGTTGATTTGATTGAAAAAATCCTTCAGGAAAATGGACTAAGTACATTTACAGTTCAATTTCATAATTATGAAGAAGTTCATTTCCGAATTCAAACTAATGAGCTTAGATTTAATCATTATTTAGACCGTGCCTCCGATGCAGATGACTGTTTTCTTCCTCTTGCCAAACTGTTGACGAAAAAGAAAACTTATATTATAAATAACTATTCGCAAGTTGAGATCGCCACCGATAAAGCTACTATGCACCTTGAATTTATTTCAAGAGGGATAAATACACCTTTCACAATTATTATATCCCCATTTAGTAAAAAAAATGAAATAGTTCTCTCGGTTTCTGAACTTGCAAAATTAGGAAGACCATTTATCATCAAACCAGCGAATACTACCGGCGGCGGACTTGGCGTTGTTACCGGAGCAGAAAGTTTAAACGACATTCTGCGAGAACGTCAATATCTCCGTGATGATAAATATTTACTACAAGGAAGAGTTCTTCCTTTAGAAATGGATAATAAAAGATTTTGGTTCAGATGTTTTTGGGCTTTCGGAAAAGTATTTCCGTGCTGGTGGGATGATGTGACACATCAATATACAGTTGTTACAGAAAATGAAATTGAGCGCTATGATCTCAAACAACTTTCTAGAGTGATAAAAAAAATTCAAAAGATTTGTGGATTGGATTTCTTCTCCACTGAAATTGCTTTGAATGAATATGGCAAGTTCATTGTGGTGGATTATGTCAATGAGATTTGCGATATGCGTTTTCAATCAAAACATTTTGACGGTGTACCGGATGAGGTTGTTGATGGAATAGTTAAAGCATTACTTAAGTTTATCAAATCATCACGCCAAGCAATGGTTTAAACCTCAGGACAAGCTCTGAATCCTTTTCCGCCGTCCGCCGAAGCGGAAAGCGAAGGCAGATCAAAATTCTTCTTCATCCAAAGATTCGATCAAACGAAGGTAACTATCATATCTTTCTTCGACTATTTTGCCATCTTCAACAGCTTCTTTTACTTGACAGTCTGGTTCATGAGTATGTGTGCAGGTGCTGAATTTGCACTCTCGCGAAAAATAAGCTACATCCCGAAAATAATGTGTAATGTCTTCTTTCGAAATTCCGAAAGGTTCAATCTCACGAATTCCCGGAGTGTCAATTACGTAAGTCGAATTATCCAATTTAAATAACACCGAGGTTACTGTTGTATGAACTCCTTTATCCCACACCTCGCTGACTTCTTCAACGTTTTGATCAATAGATTCACTGAAGGAATTTAAAATAGATGATTTTCCCACGCCTGAATGCCCAATAAATACTGATACTTTTCCTCTAAGGAATTCATGAAGTTCTTTTATTCCTTTTCCGGTTTCTGCCGAACACGAAAAAACATTATATCCTAAATTAGAGTAAATCTCGTGCCAAAAACTTTTTTTCTTTTTTTTCTCAAGATCTATTTTGTTGATTACAATTAATGGTTTTGTCTCGCAGCTTTCTGCAGCAACGATCATCCGATCGAGTACGCGATTGTTGAACTTTGGATTTTTTATTGAGGTAACACAGACAGTATAATCAATATTAGCCGCAATGATTTGTTCAAATCGTTTTCCCTTTTCTGAAATCCCTTTTATCCGCGGTGCTTTTCGTGAGAGATAATTTTTTCTTTCTGGAAGTTCTTCTATTACGCCAGTTGTATCTTCGTTCATAGAAAATTCAACGTAATCACCAACGACAACTAAATCGGTATAAAGGAGTTTATCTTTTTTCCATTCTGCTTCTAGACGGAGCTTACCTCGAATCGTGCAACGGATTTCTTTTCCATCATATAAGATGTAATAATCTTTGCTCTCAATACGAGTTACAATACCTTTCATATCGATTTACTTAATTATATCAGTTTGCGTTTCGGATAAATCTTTCTAAAAGTTTTCCCCATTTACTATACGATATTTGCCTCAACAGGCTGATTGACAATTTTTTGTTCAACACCATCAAATGCGACATTACTAACAGACTTTGTCTTCTCAGAGAAAACAGAGTAAACTGCCGGGATTATAAAAAGCGTTAGCAATGTTGAAAAGACTAAACCGCCGATAACGGCAATTCCCATAGACATTCTGCTCTCGGCTCCTGCACCGAGCGCCAATGCAATCGGAAGTGTTCCTAATATAGTAGAGAAGCTTGTCATAAGAATTGGTCTTAATCTTAATTGTGCAGCTTCTTTAACCGCATTAATGACTGTTAATCCTAAAGTTTTCTTCTGATTGGCAAACTCAACTATTAATATTCCATTTTTTGTAACCAATCCGATGAGCATTATTTGTCCTATCTGACTGAAGATGTTCAATGTTTGATCAAAATACCAGAGTGAAAATACTGAACCGGCAATCGCCAATGGGACGGTAAACATAATAATGAATGGATCGCGAAAGCTTTCAAACTGAGCTGCAAGTGTTAAATAAATCAAGACCAATGCAAGCAAAAACGTAAATAATAAACTTGATGAACTCTCGACAAAATCTTTGGATGCCCCCTCAAGTGCAGTAGAAAATCTTTCATCAAGAACTCGAGCTGCAATTCCATCCATAGCTTTTATTCCATCACTAATAGTCTTCCCGGAAACTAAGCTAGCCGAAAAAGTTGCACTCACGTATCGATTGAATCTGTAGATTTGAGGAGGACTGCTTTTTTCTCGTAGCGTAACAAGATTATCCAGTTGAATTAAACCGCCTCGATTATTACGAACATAGAGTGAGGCAAGATCAATCGGTTTATTTCTGTTTTCTCTTGAAACCTGACCAATAACCTGATATTGCTTGCCGCTCATTACGTAGTAACCAAACCGCTGTCCGCTGTAAGCAAGCTGAAGTGTTTGAGCAATGTCAATCGCTGATACACCCAGCTCACGAGCTTTTGTTCTATTAATATCAACGACTATTTCAGGTTTGTTGAATTTTAAATTAACATCTACATTAGCAAAAGTTGGATCGTCCAATGCTTCGTCCATAAATTTTGGAATAATTTCTCTAAGCTGTTCAAAATCGGACGCTTGAATAACGTATTGAACCGGAAGACCTCCGCGCCGAGTAGAGATCGATTGACTCTGTACAACAAAAGAGCGGGCGTCATTTAATTTTCGCGTTATAGAAGTCACCGTTTCTGCAATATCTTGCTGGCTTCTTTCCCTTCGATTGGCATCGGTTAAAGTCAGCCTCACAAATCCGCTGTTAGTTGAAGCCATTCCTCCACCCCCGCCGCTTGTAAGTGAGATCATCGCAGTGGTTTCTTTAATTGAATCCTGAAGTGTATGCACCATCTCCATAATGTACGAATCCATCAATTCAAATGAAGTCCCTTCGGGCATTGTAGATTGCACACGCATTTCTCCTCTATCTTCAATCGGTGCTAGTTCAGATTGCAGTGAAGAACCAAAAAAGTAAATCATTAAACCTGCGGAAGCCATAATTGCAAATGCGATCCATCGTTTTTTCATAAACGAATTAAGTGCATTCCGATAGGATTTTTCCAACCAACTGAAAAATGGTTCCGATTTATAGTAAAACCAACTATGTTTTTCTTTTTCCTTTAACAACCTTGAACTCAGCATTGGAGTAAGAGTAAGAGCAACAAAAGAAGAAATTATTACTGAACCTGCAATGACAACACCAAATTCTATGAACAATCTTCCGGTAATACCCTGCAAAAACATTATGGGTAAAAATACAGCAACGAGTGCAACTGTAGTTGAGATTATAGCAAAGAATATCTCAGCAGAACCTTTCACGGCAGCTTCGAAGGGGCGGAATCCGGCTTCAATTTTTTTATAGATATTTTCTAATACAACTATTGCATCGTCAACTACGATTCCTATTGCCAAAACAATTCCAAGCAGTGTAAGAACATTTATCGAAAACTCCGCGAGGTACATAATGAAAAATGTACCAATGAGCGAAACAGGTATTGCTAAAATTGGAATGAGCGTAGTCCGCCAATCTCTTAAAAATAAAAATATAATTAAGATGACAAGTCCCAATGCTAAGAAAATAGTTTCCTGTACTTCAGAGATAGAGTTACGAATGTACTTGGTTACGTCGAATCCAATTCCGAGTTCAACATCTTCAGGTAAATCCTTTTTAATCTGATCGATTCGACGATAGAACTCATCAACAATTTGAATGAAATTTGCTCCGGACTGAGGAATGAGAACAACACCTACCATTGGGATGCCGTCTCTTCTTAAAATTGATCGGTCATTTTCAGGATACAATTCAGCCCGTCCGATATCCTGAAAACGAACTATGACACGATTTGACTCTTTGATAATCAGATTATTAAAATCATCGACTGTAGCTAATCTGCCGAGTGTTCTTACTGTCAATTCCGTTTTACTTCCTTCAAGCCGACCTGAAGGGAGTTCTATATTTTCTCGATTCAGTGCAGTTCTGACATCGATTGGTGTTACATTGTAAGCAGCAAGCTTTGCAGGATCCATCCAAAGCCGCATCGAATATCTTTTCTCCCCCCAAATGTTTACTTGACTTACTCCCGGAATTGTTTGAAGTCTTTCCTTGAAAATGTTTTGTGCTATATCAGATAATTCAAGTAAAGTTTTATTATCGCTTTTTACATTCAAGAATACTATCGGGATAGCATCAGCATCAGCTTTTGCCACTGTTGGCGGATCAACATCCTGCGGCAATCTCGATCTCGCAATTGAAACTCGATCTCGAACATCATTTGCAGCGGTTTCAAGATCAATTGCGACATCAAATTCCACAGTTATTTGACTTCTCCCATCCCGACTGTTTGATGTTAAGGATCTGATTCCTGCAATACCATTAATTTGTTCTTCAAGAGGTTCTGTGATCTGAGATTCAATTACATCAGCATTAGCTCCAGGATAGCTAGTTGAGACAGTGATAATTGGAGGATCGATACTCGGATATTCCCGCACACCTAAAAATGTGTAACCAATTATCCCAAAAATCATAATCACGATCGACATGACAATGGAGAGAACAGGTCTGCGAATACTTACAGATGATAAACTCATAATTAATTAACTATATTAATTTTTACTGGTGTATTAGGACGAAGCTGGATAATGCCGGAAGTGATCAAAGTATCGTTAACATTTAATCCCTTAATAATTTGAATTTCGTTTTCCGTCCGGATGTTTGGTGTAACAATCTGTTGAACGGCTTTTCCAGATTTATACAAAAAAACTTTCTCTCCCTGAATATCCGGTATAACAGCCTCGGATGGGACCATAATTGCGTTTTTGATTTCCTCTAAAACAATTTCTATCTCAACATATGCACCGGGCGTTAACTCTCCAGATATATTCGGAATTAACGCTCGTACTTGAACAGTACGTGTATTTTGGTCTATCTTAGGTTCAACCGCATAAACTTTTCCTTTATAAACTTGACCAGTAGCAGAAAGTTTTACTAAAATTTGCTGCTTCTCCTTTAAGAGTCCAAAATATTTTTGCGGAACAAAAAAATCTATCTTAATTGGATTGATGCTCTGTAAAGTCGCAATTCTGGTTTGCGGAGAAATATAACTTCCCACACTTACAGAACGAAGTCCTACTATTCCATCGAATGGAGCTTTAATTTCAGTTTTTTCTAACTGGGCTTCATTGATCTCTACATCAGCAAGAACTGATACAAGGTCACCGAGTATGATTTCGTATTCTTGCTGGCTTATCAAATTCTTTTCGAGAAGCTGCTTTGCTCTGAATTCCTTATCCTGAGCAAGAACAACTTTGGATTTATTTTTTTTCAAAGTTGCCTGAAGTTCTGAATCGTTAATTTTGAGCAGGACTTCATCTTTTTTAACATGCTTTCCCTCTGTAAAAAAAATGTTTGTTATTTTTCCTGAAATTTCACTTCTCAGCTCTACTTCTTCGTTGCTGATCAATGTTCCACTTGCAAATATTTTATTCTGAAGAGATTTACCTCGAATTAAAACTGCTTTTACTCCAATTCTCTTATCCGATGATTGCTTATCAACTTCCAGATCCTTAACACTATTATTCAGATTTAGCTTTGGAATAATCAGTATTACGAGAATCACAATTATAACCGGCCATATGATGATTCTTCTTTTATTTTTCATAAAGTTCCTTAAGATAGCTTACTAATTCTACCCAAAATAAATAATATTAGAATGTAAAAAAAAATTCATTTTAGACTAAGTACAGGAAAAAAAATTCCCGCATATTTTGCGGGAATTCATTAAAAATGACTTGACTCTTAACTTACTTCATTAAGAAAGTAAATTATTCAAAATCTGAAAGTTGTAGTAAAGACTATATCTGTAGTTTTTATATCCTGGTAAGTTCGCGAAACATCAATACCGTAGTTATCACCAAAAGTTTTCCATTTTCCCATGATGTAAGCAATATCGAAAGCAAACGATTCATCGGCATGGAAACCGGCGCCGAGTGTGATATATTTTCTATTGAACTCAGACGGATCGTTTTTAAATGGTGAATTCCTAACCATGTATCCACCCCGAAGCTTCAATCCGGTATTCATCACTTTGAATTCCCCCCCAACGGAGTAATCCATCACACTTTTAAATAGCGTTTTTATGTCTTTATTGTTTTGAACCGTTTTTGAGGCACTGAGATTCTTAAACTCCATTTGAGTGTAATCGGTTAAATTGATATCTCCAGAAATTGTGAAAAAAGATCTGGTGACGGATATTCCCGCAGAAAATTGATAGGGGGTAATAATTTCGTATTCAATGTTACTTTCGAGAGCTGGACTTATATCCGGTGTAAAACCTGTACCAAATTTTGCAGACCCGCTGACAAGATAATCTTCTTTAATATTAAATGAACTTGGAAACTTGATTGCCGCTCCGAATCTCAGCATATCTTTAAACCTGTACATAAAACCAGCTTTAGCACTAAATCCACCTAATTCCCATTTTAATGTTTCATTAAATTGGAATTCTTGAAAATCTGCTGTTCGCGAATCTGCTGGATCGGTTTTTACTCCAGTACCGTAATAATCTTTCGTATCAATTTCTGAGTAATCCCGATTTTTCTCGAATGTTCCGCCTAATATATCAATTGAAACACCGACTGCTAAATCTTTTGCAACCTCGATTGTACCGCTAAGCACCCAGCGATTTTCATTTCCTGATGCAAGTATCGATCCTTCCTGATGCAGTCTGCCATTTATTGGCGTGAAGTTCCCAGTCGAATCAGTTAGATATAACAAGTAGGAAACATCTCCTTTTCCAAGAAGAGTTTGTATCATCGAAGTATTTGAGGAATTAAATCCGCTAAATGCCATTGCTTCATTAAAATTATTAGTTCTGTTATAACCAAGTCCAAAGACTAAACTGCCGCGAATAGTCGGGAAAGGAAAAACAAAACCCAAGTTGTTTATACTTGTACTGCTGTTTTCAAAGTTTGTCGAAGTTCCAAAGAAGGAAGCATCATTTTTCAAATTATTGTAACTCAAACCAGCATTGAATTCCATTCGCTTAACCTGGAATAAACCCGCAGGATTCCAATATGTAGCGGAATAATCATCACTTATTGCTGTAAACGCGCCACCCATTCCTAATGCTTTTGCACCAACTCCGATTCCGGGTGTACTGAGTCTAAGCGCATCATTGAGGTTTTGAGCATTAAGCACAGAAGTTAAAGTAAAAAAAATAAATATTGATATAAGAATTTTAACAGCTTTCATAATTATCTCTTTCTTTCGCCTGAATTTTCTCTGGTTTTAGTTGACTGACTTTCTCTCTCGCGTGAGTTTGAATTACTATCTGTTTTCCGATCCGTAGAAGTGTCTGTTTTAACTGAAGATCCGCTTCGATTAGAATCCTCATTTCTCGAGGGCGATGGGAGGGCTATCGGAGAAGAGTTATCTCTTGTTCTTCCGCCGTCATTATTTCGTAAGTTTCCATCATAACTTCTACTTGGCTTTGAAGATGAAGGCGCATCATAAGTTGTCGCAGCTTTAATATCATACCACCATGGATATGAGTAATATGGATCATAGTAGATGTACTGCCGTTCCGGTCTGTAAACATTTGCTGATTGGTAATAATATTGATGATATGTATTAAACTCCCTCAGTTCCATTTCTGAGTGACAGGAGAGACAGTCATCGATTATACTTACACGATGAGTTACAAAATCACTATCACTTGCTTTTTTACTTACTTTCGGATGTGAAATCATTGTATAGCAAGCGCTAAATATGATAGCGTTGGTAAAAACTAATACACAATATCTTACTAACATTCTAAATTTCATATATCAATCTCTTCTTCTGTCTGGTGGCGGTGAACTCGGAGTTGAAGACCTTCCCGATGGTGGATTATACGAAGGAGGCGGTGATGACCTCTGCGGAGGTGGAGAAGATTCTCTTCTAGGTGGTTCATAACTACGCTGCGGCGGTGTTGATTCACGTCTCGGTTCAGGATCTCTTCTGGGAGGAGGAGTATATTCTCTGCGAGGTTCATTGTCGCGTTTTGGTGGAGTGTACTCTCTTCGAGGCGGTTGATAATCGATTCGTGGCCTTTCTTTTCTTTCAATTCGTTTCTCGACATCTTTATCGTTACTTCTCGTATTTCGATCATTGAGTTTTCTTTGCGGTTCTCGGTCGTTTTTTCGCGTATCACGATTGTCAATTTTTCTTTCACGTTCTGGTGTTACAGTCGGTTTACGGTCACGAACTTGTGGAGTTTCTTTTCTGTCATCGCGCTTCGGTTCTCTATCCAAAGTTCGGTCACGTGTTGAAGGTGTGCGAGTATCAACGTCCCGATCAATTCTCTTTCGTTCTGTTTCGAAAGTCCTTGCCGGTGTCCGGTCGTCACGCTTAATCTCTCGCTCACGAGTTCTATCTCTACCTGAATCGATTCTACGATCATTCACATCTCTCAACCGTGTACCTTGAGAAGTTCGAACATTCACATCTCTTCCAAGATTTCCGCTTCCAACAATTCTTCCTCTTCCACCATCATTATCACGCAATCTTGTGTAATCGTTTTTTCGATATTGAGAAACTGGTTGATACCAATATCCCCAATTCCATGCCCAATAGTCATTCCAATAGTAACCATAGTAATACGAGGGATAGTATGCCCATGAATTCCAACTGAAATAAGGTCGATACCACCAGCTCCAAGGATTATAGAAGTAATAAGTTCTGCACCAATCCCAGGGATAATACCAACCGTCGAAGAACCAAGGATCATAGAAAGAAGATGAACCAAAGGATATGGTGATTGATGGATGATAATATTTATACCCTCGGCGATGCCTTGGGTAGTAATAATAATCATCATCATAATATTCAGATTCGTATTCGTCTATGTATGCAGCTGAATCTTCCTCTGAATACTCTGACTGATTCTCTTCAATTTGTTCTTGAGTTTCAACTTGTGCTTTTGGTTTCTGTTTGGTACGATATCCATAATCACCATCACGCCAAACAACTTGTGTGTAACATCCAGAAATTAACAGCATGAAGAATGCTGCAATTAGTCCTAGTGAAATTCTCGTTCTCATTTTAGATTCCTCCATCATACAAATTCTTTAACTTTTGATCGTCAATTTTTGTGCCTTTATAATTTGCTCCACTTTAAAAAATTTCTGTTTTAATTAAAATTTTAATGTTTTGCTTTAATATTTCTATCATTCTTGATGATTCTGAACAATATAGCTTCAATTTGTCTATAAAATTAAAATTCTGTTCATAAAAAAAGACAATCAGAAAATATTTCTAGCAAATTCAATTCTGAATGAGCGATCTACTCCAAAGCTGTCTTTTATTCTATTCGACACGATATTCCTGAAATCAAAGCCGATGGTTAGACCATCAGCAATAGACCAACGAACTCCGAAATTCAAATATCCCCTTCCTCTGCCAACTATTTTGGAGTCATCGTTCAATCCGATGTCATACTCTGCTACGACTGATACCTGGCTCCCGATTGTTTTTTCCGCTCCGATGGTTAAGTTTAAATTATTATCATCGTCCTGAGTTTCAAGACTATAATTTAAGGCACCATGAATACTGAGCATTCCCATCACATTCAAATTTTTACTTGCTACTAAATAAAATCCAGGAGATTTTATTTCAAATCGTTTTAAGTCTTTAAAAAAATGTCCCTTACCTTGTGAATCGAAACCAAGTAAAATAGCAGGAAAAGCGACCTCCTCTTCGAAGACACGAAACTTCACGTTCACGCCCGGATAGTTGTAAAATTTCATATCACCGCGTCCGATAAAATTACTCGCACCATATGAAATTCCGAAATTGAATTGATTGAAAATCCCAACATCAATTTTCAAAATGAAAACTCCATCCGGTAAATGTTCTGTACCAATTGCAAACATTCCCCGCGAGAGAAGTCCTGCTGTATTCATATCTATTAAATATCGAGGCTCAACAGTTGACTTTGCACCAGCACTACCTTGGGCTTTTAACACATTTGTAAATGAAATCAGAGTTATAAACATTAGAAATGTTAGCCGTAAAAAATTAACTATCTTCATCGAAGTATACTTTCTCTTTTATAAATGTTTTTCTAAGAATTTAACAATCACTTGTTTACTTTAATTCAAAGGATGCTTTTATCCCCTTCGTTTCTCCATTTTTGGTTAGCATGTAGTCAAAACCTGTTCGAACTGAATATGCGCCAGTTTCCCCCTTGCTGTTCATCGCAATAAAAGCAGCTTGACCTATATCCGTTAAATATTGCTTACTGACTTTGATTACTCTTTTTACTGCAAATACACAGGCTTCTTGTGGAGACATCCCGTCTCTCATTTTTTCAACAATCAAAAATGAAGCTAATGAACGCCAAATTGCTTCGCCAATTCCCGTTCCTCCGGCAGCACCAACATCATTATCGAGATAAAGTCCTGCACCAATAATTGGAGAATCGCCAACACGTCCATGAATTTTCCATGCAAGCCCGCTCGTCGTACAGGCGCCCGATAAATTTCCGTTGTTATCAATTGCGAGCATGGTGATTGTATCGTGATTTTCTTCTAATCGGCGAAAATCTGTTTCCGCACCTTTTTCTTTCAATTGATTCCAGCGTTTCAGACTTGCTTCAGTAAGAAGATTTTCCGTTTTGAATCCATTCGCCAGCGCAAATCTTTTTGCCCCTTCTCCTGCTAACATTATGTGACGAGTTTTTTCCATTACTTTCCGAGCAACGGAAATTGGATTACGAATATTTTGAATATACCCAACAGCCCCAGCACGTCCGCGCCAATCCATGATACTAGCATCGAGAGTGACAACACCAGTTTCATCAGGCAGTCCGCCATAACCAACAGACATATTATTTGGATCGTCTTCTGCAACTCGAACTCCAGCTTCGACAGCATCGAGCGAGTTTCCCCCCTTAGCCAATATTTCCCAAGCTTTAATATTCGGTTCATGACCACGATCCCAAGTCGTAATGACTACGGGTTTCTCAACTTTTCCAGAAAATGAATGTTTTGACGAAGCGAATGTCTCATTGCCAATCAGAGCAATACCTGCTCCGGCAACGGCCGCATTTGTAATGAATTTTCTTCTGTTGACCTTTTTCATAATCAACTCCTATTTATTTTCCAGGTTGTTTGCCCTTTTTTATCTTCTAACTCAATCTGAAGTTTTTTCAATTCATCTCTAATTTTATCAGAGACTTCAAAACGTTTTTCATTTCGAGCGTCATTTCGAATAGAAATAATAATATTCATTAAATTATTTAACAGAGTTTCACCGTGCCCGGTTTTTTCAGTGAAGTCTATAATTCCCAAAACATCTCCTCCAATTAATTTAATTGTGCTCAACATCTGTTTTCTATTTTCTTCAGATAATTTTTCATGTCTCGAAATAAATAGATTTATTTCCTTGCACAGATCGAAAATGGTTGCTAAAGCCTGCGGAGTATTGAAATTATCATCCATTGAACTTTCAAACTGAGATATGAATTTTTCTGTACTAAATTTCTCTTGATTTTCTTCAGCATATAAGGACGTATTAATTTGATGGATAGTATTTTTTATTCTTTTCAATGCAGTTTCTGAACTAGCGAGTAAATCATCGCTAAAATTTAACGGTGCGCTGTAAAGAGTCTGGCAATATAGAAGTCTTAAAGCTTCTGCAGAAAATTTTTTTAGTACATCCCGCAGCGTGAAAAAGTTTCCCAATGACTTTGACATTTTTTGATTATCAATATTCAAAAAGCCAAAGTGAATCCAATATCTTGCAAGCGGTTTTTTCGTAGCAGCTTCACTTTGTGCAATTTCATTTTCGTGATGTGGAAATATCAAATCGTTGCCGCCGGCATGAATATCAAAAGTCTCTCCAAGGTTTTTCATAGACATCACAGAACATTCAATGTGCCATCCAGGTCGCCCTTTTCCCCACGGGCTTTCCCAAAAAGGTTCTCCTGGTTTTGTTGATTTCCATAATGCAAAATCGGCCGGATTTTTCTTTTGCTCATTAACATCCACACGCGCCCCGCTGATTAAATCTTCAAGCTTTTTTCCGGAAAGTTTTCCATACCCATTAAAATTTTCGACATTAAAAAAAACATCCCCATCGACTACATAAGCACTTCCATTTTCAACAAGTTTAGAAATTAGATTAACGATTCCATCAAAATTATCTGTAGCTTTTGGATAAAAATCCGCAGGTTTGATTTTCAATTTTTCGATGTCTTCAAAAAAGGCGCGAGTGTATTTTTCTGCAACTAATTTCGCATCAATTTTTTCTTCAATGGCTTTATTAATTATTTTATCATCAATGTCCGTTAGGTTCATCACAAATTTTACATCAAATCCCTTATAACGGAAATATCTATTAATAATATCAGCCATTACGAATGAACGTGCATTCCCAATGTGAAAATAATCGTAAACTGTTGGTCCGCACATATACATTGAAATCTTTTCTGGAATCAGAGGTTGGAATTCTTCAAGTTTTTTAGTGAGAGTATTATAAAACTTTATAGCCATGCTGAATAATTTTTATTAAATATAATGAATAACTCAACTTAATAAAACATATCGGCTTAATAGAGCAGGTTCATTAAGCTTTAATAAATTGGATTAATAAAATTGAAAATATGGCAGAGGAAAGTTTTTATGAGATTCAGACTTCACTCACTGTTATATCTATCGTGCAATTAATACGGTAGGAATAACTGCCGAAGCAGCTATTCCTTAATAACCTGATGGGTTTATCCAAAGAATTTTATTTTTTAATCTTCACCCTGAGCTTTGGTGAACGATGGCTGCCCATTGAATTCTCTTAATTTTTCAACATGCATCCATTTGTGCAGAGCGGCGACTTTTTGTAAAAGTTCAAATATATTTTCATCATTTAGTGAGGCAGTCTCATCTCGTCTGATGAATCTGCATCTATAATGATCTACAACATCGGTGATTGCACCTGTTGCAGGATATACCTTTGTTCCTCTGTTGGAAATCATTTTCAGTTTTAATTTAGTTGATTTACAAATCTCGTCAAGACTTTTACCTAAGCTATCCGGAAAAAGTGGAGATTCAATGAAGATGTCCGAACCAATCAATTTATGATTTTCTATCTTAACAATATCAGGAGCTTTATCTACAGCTGGTAATTTAATTTTCTTATAGTCCCGAACACTCCATTTCTTAGCAGTTTTTCCTAAGTTGCCGATTATTGTATCAGTATATTTTGTTGTTGGAGTTCCCTTATCGTAGCCAACAACGTCACCAGTTTTTACCTTTCCTTCTTCCAAAGTTACAAGGACAGCATGTTCTATTTTAGAAGCGGCTTCAAACTCATCCAAATATCTCAGCATCATGATGGCCGAAAAGATAAGAGCGGTAGGATTGATCACATTCTTCCCTGCATATTTTGGCGCAGAACCATGAACAGCTTCAAAAATAGCCACTTCATTACCGAGATTTGCAGAAGGTGCAAAACCCAATCCGCCGATCAGCGCTGAAGTCAAATCGCTGATGATATCACCATTCATATTTGTGGTTACAATCACTTCAAACTGCTCAGGTTTTTTTACCAACTGATGAGCGCAGTTATCAATTATTATATGTGAAGATTCGATATCTGGATATTCAGGTGCAATTTCCTCGAAGGTTTTCTTTAGCATGCCTTCTGTGAATTTCATGATATTTGATTTAGTAGCACAATGAACTTTGGTTCTTCCTTCTGATATCGCAAATTCAAAGGCTAATCGAATTATCTTTTCACAACCTTTTTTGGAAATTAATTTTAGACATTGGGCAACGCCTGGAGTTTGCATGTGCTCAATCCCGGCGTAAAGGTCTTCAACATTTTCTCGCACAACAACTAAATCAATATTACGGCCGCTATAAGGAGTGATTATGCCAGGCAGTTCTCTAACGGGCCGAATATTAGCAAATGTTTCAAAAAGTTTTCGGAGTGTAACGTTTGCACTTTTTTCGCCGAAGCCGACTGGGGTTTCAAGAGGGCCTTTTAATACAACTCTTGTTTTGCCAATTGATTCGATTGTTTCTTTTGGAACACCGGATTCGAGACCTTTTTTAAAAACACTGAATCCTGCCTCTCTTTCTTCCCACTCTATCGCTACACCAGCAGCTTCAATAATTTTTCTTGCTGAATTAACAACCTCAGGTCCAATTCCATCGCCTGGGATTAACGTAACTAATTTCTTTCCCGATTCGGTAATGTACGTCATTTCATTCCTCTCTAATTGTTTAATTAATAGTGGTTCACTATGACAAAGATAACTTACAAGAGTTTTATTTCAAACATCAAGAATCCAAAAAACAACTCTCAATTGAATCGAATGCCACTGGTTTTTTCTATTATTTAAATGTTGGTTTAATTAATATTTATTATTGAAAAAATTCGAAAGATTCATTCTAAGATGAGCATTCCAATCCAGAACAATTACCCGTGATATATCATATCAACATCATAAATTAATACAATTCCACCTCGATCCAGAATTATTTTTTCAACACCCTCAGAAATTTTAACAGCTGTTGGTTCATCGCAACAGATTATTACCATTATATTCCGGAATGTATCCGTAACATCATCATCAAATCTTTTTTCACGACTTCCCTTACCAAATACCTCTGGGATGACCGTATAACCCACTTCCAACTTTTCAAGGAGAGAAGTAATTTTTTCCAGTACAATTGAATCCGTTATTATTTCTACTTTTTTTAGAGTTTTCATTTTACATCCAGATTAAATTGATAACGTAATAGTAAATTGGAATACCGAGGAGTATATTCATGGGAAAAGTAATCACTAAAGCCATTGTAACGTACAAACTCGGATTGGCTTCGGGTACAGCGTATCGCATAGCAGCTGGAACAGCTATATAAGATGCACTTGCACAAAGAATCGTGAACATCATTGCATCACCTTTCGAGACTCCGATTAGAAACGAGATTAAAATTCCAATGGCAGCATTTAACAAAGGAACAATAATTGCGAATGAAGTGCTGAAGATCCCAACTTGCTTTATATCACTAATTCTCTTTGTTGCAATCAAACCCATATCAAGTAGAAAAAATGATAGCACACCCTTGAATATTAAATCTGTAAAGGGTGAAAGGGCTTCATCCCCCTTCTCTCCAGAAATGAATCCAATTAAAAGACTGCCGATCAGCAAGAAAACAGATCCGTTAACAATTGATTTTTTAATTACTTCTGCAAAACTGAAAATGCTTTCCCTGAGTTTGAATTTTCCTGTAAATAGCCTGATCAATATAAGTCCAATTACAATCGCAGGAGATTCCATGATAGCCATACCTGCCACTAAATGTCCGCTATAACTTATTTGTAATTGTTTTAAAAATGATCCTGCGGTTATAAAAGTTACTGCACTAACTGATCCATAAGCAGCAGCAATTGCTGCAGCATTGTATACATCAAATTTCCACCTTAAAATAAAAAAGGCACAAATGGGAACGAACATCGCCATAAAAATTGCAGCAAAAAGAATTAGAATGACATCTTGATTCAATCCGCTATTAGCTAATGAAGTTCCACCGTGAAAACCAATTGAAAACAATAAATATAAGGAGAGTAATTTTGGAACGGGCTGAGGAATATCTAAGTCAGATTTAACAATCACAGCGAGAATTCCCAAAAAGAAGAATAAAATTGGTGGATTAAGTAGATTTGATAAGATAAAATCTAGACTCATCGGATAATCCTACTTATTTTCTATAGACCAAGTTCAGAATTGATTGTTGTAAAGTTGTTTATAAAGGACTTACTTTAAGTTAATATTTAAATCGAATTTCGTTTCGAAATTTGAAAAAAGTTTACGATTTGATTTAACTTCGGCGATAAAATAATAAATTCCTATTGATAAGCAAATAACTATAAAGAAGCAGGATTGCCTTTGCATCCCTTTCTCGGTAATTTAGTATAAAATTTTTCAATCAAAGGAGATAAAATGACAACGATTATAGATGTAATTGGAAGAGAAATACTTGATTCAAGAGGAAATCCTACAGTTGAGGTAGATGTTTATCTTGAAGATGGTTCGGTTGGAAGTGCTGCAATTCCAAGCGGAGCGTCAACCGGAACGCTTGAAGCTGTTGAACTTCGTGATGGAGACAAATTACGTTATCAAGGAAAAGGTGTACTCAAAGCAGTAGAAAATATTAATGAAATAATTGCAGAACATTTAATCGGTTTCGATGCAACAGATCAGATTGGAATTGACAATATGATGATAGAGTTGGATGGCACTCCAAACAAAGCAAATCTTGGTGCAAATGCAATACTTGGTGCATCGCTAGCAGCAGCAAGAGCTGCAAGTTACGCGCTTGGGCTTCCACTATATAGATATATCGGGGGGACAAATGCAAAAGTACTTCCAGTTCCATTAATGAATATCATTAATGGAGGCAAACATGCCGATAACAATGTAGATTTTCAAGAATTTATGATAATGCCCATTGGGGGTGAATCTTTCAGAGAATCACTGCGGATGGGAGTTGAGGTATTTCATAACTTAAAAACTGTTCTGAAGAAAAGAGGTTATAATACTGCAGTTGGTGATGAAGGCGGCTTCGCTCCAAATTTGAAATCAAATGAAGAAGCAATAGAAGTTATACTTGAAGCAATAAAAATCGCTGGATTCAAAGAGGGAACAGATATTTCAATCGCATTAGATCCAGCAGCGAGTGAATTTTATGACGATAAGAAAAAGAAATATGTCTTTTCAAAATCTGATAAATCAGAATTGTCGTCGGAGAAAATGGTCGATTACTGGAAAAATTGGGTGGAGAAATACCCGATCATTTCTATTGAAGATGGAATGTCTGAGTTGGATTGGGATGGATGGAAACTTTTAACTGATACTGTCGGTTCGAAAATCCAACTTGTTGGTGATGATGTGTTTGTAACTAATCCAGAGATTCTAGCAAAAGGAATTGAAAAAGGAATTTGTAATTCTATTTTGATTAAAGTAAACCAAATTGGAACACTGACAGAAACTCTGAATGCAATTGAGATGGCTCGACAATCCGGATACACTTCCATCATCAGCCATCGCTCGGGTGAAACTGAAGATACAACTATTGCCGATATTGCCGTTGCAACAAATGCGGGAATGATTAAAACTGGATCAGCTTGCAGAACTGACCGTATTGCAAAATACAATCAACTTTTGCGAATTGAAGAGGAGCTTGATATTCACGCACAGTATCTAGGAATTGCTGCTGTAAATTGTGCGAAATAAAATCTCAACTGTTTTAAATTCAAACTGTAATTACGAAATAGAATGCGGATTTAGCGGATTGAACAGATACTTCAACTAGCTCAGTACAAGTTTTCATGGATTTGAAAAAAAAATAGGAGGTAAAATTATGAAACTTATAAAAAGCATACTGATATTAACTTTTTCTTTAGGATTGACAATGACTTCGCACTCTGAAAATATTTTTCCTTACGAGATTAAACAATATTCTTTAAATAATGGTTTAAATCTTGTAGTGATCCCATACAATAGTCCTGGCGTTGTTGCCTATTACACAATTGTTCGTACAGGTTCAAGAAATGAAGTTGAACCAGGCAAAACAGGATTCGCACACTTTTTCGAACACATGATGTTTCGAGGAACTGAAAAATATTCAGATGTTGAGTATAACCGTGTTTTGAAATTGCTCGGCGCAGATTCAAATGCGTTTACATCATTGGATTTAACCGCGTACCATATAGTCGCAAGTGCAGATGCACTCGAAACAATAATCGATATTGAGTCAGATAGATTTCAAAACTTAAAGTACAGTAAGGAGCAATTTCAAACCGAAGCCGGTGCAATTCTTGGTGAGTACAATAAAAGCGCAATGAATCCTTTTCAAATTTTGAATGAAGAAATGTCGAAGCTCGCTTTTAACTCTCACACTTACCGCCATACTACTATTGGTTATTTAGAAGACATAAAAGAAATGCCGAATCAATATGAATACAGTCTTCAATTTTTTGATAGATACTATCGTCCGGAATATTGCACAGTTGTAATTGTCGGCGATGTGAATTTCGACAAAGCGAAATCACTTGTCGATAAATATTATGGAAATTGGAAACGAGGTTCCTTCATACCGAACATTCCCAAAGAGCCCGAACAAAAAGCAGAAAGGACGCTTGATGCTAAAGCTCCGCACAAAACTTTACCTTATCTTTATGTTGGATACAAAGTCCCAGAGTTTAATGATCTCAGTAAAGATATTGCTGCTTTGAATGTTATCTCACGGCTTCTCTTTGCAGAGACCTCTGAACTTTATCAAAAATTAGTTCTCGATGAAAAGCTTGTCGACTTTGTTTCTGGAAGCGCGCCTTTGAACCGTGATCCTTCATTATTCCGAATTTATGGGCGAATAAAAAAAGAAGGCGACATTGATAAGGTAAAAAATTCAATCTACAATGCAATTGATGAGCTAAAATCGAATCCCGTCTCTCCAAAGAAATTGAACGATGTAATTTCCAATCTGAAATATTCATTCATTCACGGGCTTGATAATCCGGATGATGTTGCATCGACAGTTTCTTATTACGTTAACCTGACTAACGATCCTATCAGTTTGAACAGATTTTATTCGACAATATCAAATATCACTCCGGATGATATTCAAGCTGCAGCAAAAAAATATTTCGGCAGTGAAAGCAGGAATGTTGTATTACTTACATCAGGAGGAAACTAAAATGAAAAAGATTATTAGTCTATCAGTTATTTTCCTTCAAATATTTATGTTTGACTCTATGGCGCAAAGTATGAAATTTACTTCAATTAAAATTACAGATTCTCCTATCATCTCGTTTAGAATTCAGTTCCGAGTCGGAAGTGTAAACGAACCAGATGGTAAAGAAGGATTAAACCAATTAACTGCAGATCTTATTTCACAAGGCGGATACGGCTTAGTCACCTACAAAGAAATGCTCGAAAAACTTTATCCAATGGCAGGGAGAATCGGTGTGATCCCGAATAAAGAAGTTACAACATTTGTCGCGGAAATTCACAAAGACAATCTTGAAAAATTCTGGAATATTTTTGAACAGGTTATCACCAACCCGCGAATGGATGAAAATGATTTTATACGGCTCAAAGATTTACAGTTGAATTACATTAAAAACACTTTACGAAATGAGAATGATGAAAATCTCGGTAAAGCTGTTTTAGAAGAGATGCTTTATGAAAATCATCCATATGGAAATATCGAAGCAGGAAAAATATCGAGTCTCAACTCAATAAATCTCGATGATGCAAAAAACTTCTATAAGAAATATTACACGCAGACGAATCTAACTGTTGGGATAGCCGGTAACTTTGATAAAAAATTCATCGACAAAATTAAATTCGATCTTGTGAAGCTTCCAAAGGGAAAAACAAATGTTGTTAAACTGACTCAACCAAACAAAATTCAAGACGTTGAAATTAATCTCATTGAAAAGAAAACAATTTCAACTGCCCTCTCATTTGGATTTCCCGTTAATCTGACTCGTTCGAGTAAGGAGTTCCTTGCCTTGATGATTGCCAATTCTTATCTCGGAGAGCATAGGACATTCAATGGAGTATTGATGAATAAAATGAGAGGTGACCGCGGATTAAATTACGGTGACTACTCTTATATTGAAAATTTTATTCAAGAAGGGGGAAGTACATTTCCGCTTCCGAACATTCCGCGTCAGCAGCAATTTTTCAGTGTATGGATTCGCCCCGTTGCAAATGCGAACAGGCATTTTTCTCTGCGAATGGCAATTCGGGAAATTGAACTTCTAATTAAAAATGGAATTCCAGAAAAAGATTTTGAAGAGACGAAGAAATTTCTAATCAACTACTCAAAGCTTTGGGTACAGACGCAATCACGCAGACTTGGATATCAAATGGACTCAGACTTCTATAAGACAAAATATCTCATAGACGAAATTGCAAAGAAAATGCCAAAGATCTCTAAAAAGCAAGTCGATGATGCAGTTCGAAAATATTTAAATACAAAAAATATCAAAGTCGCAGTAGTGTCCGAAAACGCACAAATGTTTATGAAGGATCTTCTAGAGAACAATGTTTCTCCAATGACTTATCAACATTCAAATATTTCACAGCACATTTTGGATGAAGATAGAGACATCCAAAAATATTCTTTTAAGATTAATCCAGACAAAATTAAAATTATAAACGTTGAAAACGTTTTTGAATAATTAATAACCATAGAGATGCAATGATTTGTATCTCTACATTAATAAATTAATGAATATGAACACAAAGAAAAAAATTTCAGAACTGAATGCACTGATCAAAAAACGACACATCGAAGTGATTGATTTGAAATGCACCGATTTGATCGGCAAGCTTCATCACATCTCACTTCCAATTTCAGATATGACACTTGACGACATTGTGAAGAATGGAGTTGGATTCGACGGTTCGAGTTATAAATTCTCAAAAGTCGAAAACAGTGATATGATTTTAATTCCCGACTTGGAAACAGCAGTGATCGATCCATTTAGAGAAGCTCCAACTTTAAGTTTCTTTACGAATATACATTTAACTGATTTAAAAAGATCTCGTTTTGAACAAGACGGCAGATACATCGCTGAAAAAGCAGAAGGCATTTTGAAGAAACACAGCGTTGCCGATCGATCTTGGTGGGGACCCGAATTCGAGTTTTACATTTTCAGTAAAGTTGAATATGATACTCGCACAGCTTCGTCTTATTATAGAATTGAACACGGAGAAGAGTTTTATGCAAACGCCTATCATGCCGCAAATCCGTTCGATATCTACGATGATTTCCGTGATGAAGCGTGCAGCTATCTGAAAAAATTTGGTGTAAAAGTTAAATATCATCATCATGAAGTCGGTGAACGCGGACAACAAGAGATAGAAACTCATTTCATGAATCTTCTCGAGGCGGCAGATAAAACAATCATCAGCAAGTATACCCTTTTCAATTTATCACGCATTAAAAACTTATTCGTCACTTTCATGCCCAAACCAATGTTCCATCAAGCTGGAAATGGACTTCATGTTCATCAATTTCTTACAAAGAAAAGCAAAAATGTATTTTACAAAAAGGGTGAATACGGAAATCTAAGCAAGACAGCTTTATACTACATCGGCGGATTATTGAAACATGCACCTGCTTTGTGTGCATTTACAAATCCAAGTACAAATTCTTATAAACGACTCGTTCCAGGTTTCGAAGCTCCGGTTGCAATTACATTTGGCCAAGCAAATCGTTCTTCAGCGATACGAATTCCAAAGTACATTAACGATCCAAAGATGACGCGAATGGAATATCGCCCACCGGATGCAACCTCAAACCCATACTTATGTTATAGTGCAATGCTGATGGCTGGATTAGATGGAATCATAAATAAGATTGAGCCTTCCCAAGAAGGATTCGGTCCGTACGATACGAACATTTTTGATTTAGGAAAAGATAAGACCATTCACTTTCTCCCAAGAAATTTAGCAGAAGCTTTGGATGCCCTTGAATTGGATAATGAATTTTTGAAACGCGATAGTGTATTCACAGACAAACTTCTTGAACAATGGATTAAGTTGAAAGAGGAAGAAATAAAATCAATTGCTACAATGCCGCATCCTTTCGAATACAAGATGTATTTTAATTTATGAGCCGAATCTAAAAAGGTACAATTGATGAAAAAATTTTTCGTTTTTCAACTAACATCCGATTCTAAATCAATGCTGCAACCTATTTAGAGCAGGCTCATTTGTAGCTGAAGTTAGATATCGTGCTGAATCATCAGTCGGTAATCGTTACTCTAAAATATTTACTGGCTTTTTGATGTTAAACTTGATTTCGAAACATTTTGAATTCCTGACAAGGTTTGCAAGCTTCAAATAAGGTTTATTCAACTTCTTCCAGAATCTATTTAATCTCCGAGCATAAATATTGATTACCGCCTCTTCAATCCGCAATAAAAATATTCTTCTCATCAATTGAATCTGCGAATAAAATTTCTTGTGCCCTTTCATTTGAGCTAATTGTAATTCCAGAATTGAAAAGTTCCTTGGTTGAAAAACTACATGATGAGCATCGTAAAAGCTCCAATCGTTCAATAAAATTCGATTTTCATTAATTAATTTTTCATAAAGACTTGTTCCTGGAAATGGAGTGAGTAATAAAAACTGTACAGAGCTTAGCTTGTGTCTCTTCGCAAATTTGATAGTCGCATTGCAGGATTTGGCAGTGTCTTCATCAAATCCAAATACAAACATTCCGTGTATAGCAATTTTGTATTTCTTTAAAATGTAAATTGCTTGGATACTGTCATTTACATCTTGCTTTTTCTTCATGCTCAGTAAACTATCAGGATTTGTTGATTCAAATCCTATGAACACCGTCTGACAGCCTGCCTGTTTCATCAATCGAATCAATTCCTCATCTTTCGAAATATCAGCTCTCACTTGTGCAGACCATTTCAGTCTGAACTTTCTCCTGATCATTTCTTCAAGCAATTGTTTTGTCCTTTTTCTATTAGCGAGGAAATGATCGTCGTAAAAGAAAATAAAATTGTTTGGATCATCATTGTATTCAAAAATTTCTTCGAGGACATACTCCACTGAGTTAAAACGATATTTATGCCCAAACATCGTAGTTACTGAGCAAAATGTGCAATCGAACGGACAGCCGCGAGAGGTTTGAACAGGAATAATTCGGGTGTTATTTAAATTCTTCATCCCCCCCTGTATCAAAGTAAAATCCGGGTGAGGAAGTTCATCAAGATTGAAGATATGTTCTTCGGTTGAATTGTGAATAATTTCAGAACCATTTTTGAAGGAAAGGTTTGGAACATCATTCAAGGAGTAATCATAATTTAAAGCATCCACCAATTTCAGAAAAGCTTTTTCTCCTTCACCACGAATAACAAAGTCAGCATGCTCGAGTGCTTCATCTTTACAAAACGTTACATGAGAACCGCCGAGCACAACTGGGATTCCAATTTTCCTGCAATAATCTGCGATGGCGTAAGCACGAGGTGCAGTTGAAGTAATTGTAGAAATTGCAACGAGATCAAATTCCCAAAGCAGTTCTGAATTCAGCTCTTCAATATTTTCAATTAATACTCGACACTCATATCCATGTTCTTTGGCAATTGTTGCAAGAAGGATTGTTCCCAATCTCGGAAGTGCAAATGTTGAAAAAATGTGGAGGTCAGGTGATTTTGGTTCTATAAATAATATTCTGTTGATCATTTAATTTCTTTCGTGATTATTTTTTCGGATTTTGTTTTTCATACTTCTGAAGTAATTGATTTATTTCCTTTTTTTTCTTTTTAAGAAGTTCATCCCAACGCTCAATTCCCTCAGTAAGTTTTTTTATTTTCGAATAAAGGTTAGTAATTTTTTCCTGCATCTTTTTTAGTTTATCGACTGACTCACTTAATGGATAAATATTTTCTTTGCTGCTCAAGGCAACAAAATCTCTGAACATATCCGAAACTTCCTTAATTTCATCAAGCGAATAGCCAAACATTTGGAGATCTAAAATCAATTCTCCAAAAAAAACATATATTTCTTGATACAATCGCACTCCGCCCTCACTCCGTGCATCAGGCTCAATAATTCCCTTTTCTTCCCAGTGCTTCAGAGTACGAGCATTGACTCCTATCTTTTCAGATAGTTCACCAATTGTTATAAAGTTCAAGCTTTCTGCTTTTTGCTCTTGTTCGGATTTTACAGGCAGCCCAACTTTTTTTATTATCTTCTTGATCTCTTCAATCCCATAACCAAGCTCTTTGAGATGAATAATTTTTTCGAGAGCCAATATAGAATCGCTGTCATACAAGGCCGTGTTCCCTTTGTTTTTAATTACCGGAGCAATTAGTGCATGAGATTTCAGCTCTTCAAAATCTTTCGTGGAAAGTGAAATTTTGTTTAAGAGCTCTTCTTCAGTGTAAAAATTATTCTTCATTGTGTCCTTTTACGTATATTTTCTGTACAAGTATACGTTAACGTATACTGTAAGTCAAGAACTATTTTAAAATATTTTTACTCAAACAAAATATGCCCTAAACGAAAATTTCTGAGGAAGATTTTTTATTATAGCAGAGGGATAAAATTATTATCCCTCCGTTTTTTAAAGATCAAACTACGGAAAATTTACAACGAAGCTCGATTGCCCGTCGTAATTCGAACTGACTGAAAGAATTACTCTGACTTTTCTCGATCCGGATTTTGATAAAAACTCAATTGAATGACTTGATGCTAATGCGTTTGTAATCGGAAGTTTGGAAATATCCAAGCCTTCAGCCGTTCCGGGAAAGAGCGAGAAGCTTCCGCCTGTGGCGTAAGCAATGTCCTTAGGATTTTGATTCGATAAATTCAGCGGATACCATTGATTTGTATATTTTGTGGTGTCACCGAAGAATACAACATTTACAGAAGCTTTGCCTTTTTGATTTGCAACAACCCATTCATTTGCCCAATTGACTTGAGAGCTTGGACTAACTGGTGCATCCGTAAATAAAATATAAATTTTCTGAGCTCCGCTTCGCCACGAAAAAGCAGAATCTGCAAATTTTATTGCTGTTACTGAATTTTGAGAAAGCGAACTTGAACCATAAGCCGGAAATAAAACCTCAGTAGATGGATCTTCAAACTTTGTTGAGCGCACCCAATTTTTAAAATTCGCAACATCGCCTGTAAGATTTTTATATCCTCGAATGTCCCCTACATAGCCAATTCCGCCAAATCTCAAATCTATTCCGTAATTATATAAAACATCTGCGAAAATACTTATTGTGTTCAAAATTGAATCAACCACGGCAGCTGGCATGCTTCCAGACACATCCACACAAAAAACCACATCAGCAGGAAGAATATTTCCACGGCTGACTCTATTTACGAGTATACCTTTATTCACGCTGTCTACCTCGATCCAAACATTCTGTCCGGCGTCGTTTGTCCCTTTTAAGTCGACTGAATAATTATTTATGACTATACCAGAAAGATTTAATTTTCTTCTTTCACCATTGACTGTTGCAAAACTCCCTGAAGGAACTAAATTATTCCTAACCAACACTGGAACACTTCCGCTTGGATCAGGGGGAATTTGAGGTAGTTCACTGTCAGAAGGAGTCTCCCGGCAGTTTGAAATTAATAAAATTACAGAGAGTAAAAATAAAAGCCTGATAGAGTTCGAAAACATACAGATCTCCAAGAATTTTCAATACAAATTTAATATTTATTGATTTACAATCATTATCGGATAAATTTTTTTCTTTTGAATAATGATTTTAACATTCACATCGTGTTCAATTAGAATTTATCGATAAAAAAAGAAAAAGGAATTCTTTTTTAATAAACAAAATTGTATTATTCACCTAAATGAATCACATTATTTTTATATGTGAGGGCGCTTATAAATATTAAAAAAATAATATAGGAGTTACTTTGAAAAAGTTAATTTTTATAGTTACAATTTTCGGTTTATTAACTGGACAGGCGTATTCCCAATTAGATGACCGATTCGGTAAAATCGATGAAAACGATATTATCAGCTACGTAAAGCCAATGGTCACTACGCTTGGAACTGGATTAAATTCCGGTGGATTTCATTCTGCAAAAGTCGCAAAGATTTTTGGATTCTCGATCGGCATTAAAGGAATGATGATCTTTATTCCAAATGACCAACTAACATTTGATCCTAAGCTCCCAACCGGATACGCTTCTGGTGATCCATCTGCAACGATTTGGGGAAACAAAGGGGGAATTTATTCCGGACCATTCGGTTTTGTTACTTATCCTGATGGTTTCAATCAAACAAGTGTTCCATTTGGTGTGCCTCAAGCTACTATTAGCACATTTGGGACGGAACTTCTTGTTCGCTTTATTCCCTCTGTCAATATCAATGAAAACGAATTTAATTTTCTTGGAATTGGGGTGAAACACAATATCAGCCAATGGATCCCGCTGATCCCTCTTGATGTTGCAGTTCAAGTTCTTTACAATAAACTTGAAGTTACAAATCTAATTTCATCAACAAATCTTGCATTCAATGCACATGCGAGTAAATCATTTGGTGTATTTACAGCTTATGGCGGATTGCAGTATGAATCATCAAACTTCAAGCTCGATTACAAGATTAAAGGAGATCCTGCAAGCGGCAATCCTTTGCTAAGAGTTGACAGAAATATTTCCGTTGATATTGATGGGGATAATACATTTCGTGTAGTAGTCGGAGGGGCATTGAATTTAGCATTCTTAACATTAAGCGCCGATTATAGTCTTGGCTCTCAGTCAGTCTTTACCGGCGGATTAACATTTGGATTTTAATTGGAGGAAAAGAAATTATGAAAAAGAATTTATCAACATTACTAATAGCATTTACAATCGTATCAAGCTTTTCTTTTCAAAGCTGTATACTTGACGCATTCGATTTTATGTACATTAATATCTGGATGCCTGCAACATTTAACGTGAGCGGTTCGACCTCGACAGCATCAGTAAGCAAATCAATCTGGCTCGATACAACTCAGGTCTATCGTGATTATGCAGATAAAGTCGAAAGTATTCAATTTGTAACGTCTGCATTCAGAACAATCGATGTCGGTACTGGTGCAACCGGAAATCTAACTCTCACTATTGCAAATTTAACCGGTTCACCACTTTTTGTGAAAACATTTACTGGAGTGAATATAGCTAACTTTGTTACTACGCCGGCTCCATTAACATTGACTGATGCAGAAGTCACAGCAATGAATAATTACTTGAGCACATCAACTAATAGACGTTTCACTGCGACGCTTTCTGCTACTGGAATTTCTCCAACACCATTTAATTTCCGCGCGAGTGCAGATGTCGCTTTTAGATTAAAAGTTAAATTGCTCTCTGATTAGTTTCTGAATCGTAAAACCCATCCAGATTTATCGGATGGGTTCCTACGATATTTATTAACAAAAAAATTTTCAACGTTTTTAAGACAAAAAAACTTTTTTGTGCTGTTAAGAACCATAGTTAAAAGTAATCCTCTAATACACCTCTAAACTTTTGTCTCCGCCTCAGCTTAAATTTATTTTGCACTTTTATAAAAACTTCACGACCATTTTCCAAAACCTTTCCTCTTGACAAGATTTTTCCGATTGTGCATATTGGATTGGTTTTCAGAAGGTAACAGCAAAGAGGTAAATAAGACCATCTAAGATCAATAATTCTCAAAAGTGATTGAACTGCAGGCTTATTTAGGAGAGATGACCCGATGAGGATATTTTTATCTTTTCAAAAATTTTGGGAGTGTGTATGAGAAATAGGATCGCAATCGTTTTTTCATTAATAGTTTTCTTTTCGATTAGCCATGATTCGCACAGTCAGTCGATAAAAAAAGTTACAATAGTTAAGAACTTCGATTTTTATACAGATGAAATCGATTCGATCAAAAGCTACCTCACATCAATGGGTATCCAAAATTCAGATGTTGTTAAAGATTCGCTTACTTATGAAACACTCGATGGAAGCGACTTATTAATTTGGAACGATCTTAGCTACCAATCAGGCGGTATTTACAATGAGATAGTAGATTTAATCTTTCAGTTTTATCATTCGGGAAGACCTGTATATTTCATCGGCGATGATCTTGCTTATTCTGTAATAAATCTTGACAGTATTCATGCCAGTATGTGGACTTCTATGCTGCATCTTTATGGTGAAGCTAATTTCAACTTCACAGATTCTGTAACAATTGTAAATCATACCCACCCAGTAACAAATGGATTTTACGGCAGCGCTGAAAATTTCTCCTATACTCTTGATATAGATGGAGCAATGCAAACATATACCGGTGAAGTTGTTCTTGCAAGATCCGGCGATTACGATGCTATTCTCGCATACAATGGTTTGCCTGCAAAGGTTTTAACTCAAAATTGCTTAACCTATCTTGGCGGAGTTCATGAAAGCGTTGAAGAAAGGAAAAAAATATTTCAAAATGGAATTCAATGGCTTTTGAATTTATCAACAGAAGTGAACGATAATCCCCCGATCAATGAATTTAATCTCTCACAAAATTTTCCCAATCCATTCAACGGACAGACCAATATCAGGTATTCATTAATGAACCGTGACCACGTCACATTAAAACTCTTCGATGCACTTGGAAGAGAAGTTGCCACATTAGAGGATGGATTAAAAGAAAGTGGCGTTCATAATTTTTCATTCTCCATCCATCAACTGACGAATCATTATCCATTATCCAGCGGAATATATTATTACCAATTGAAATCCGGAGCTTTTTCAATTACAAAGAAATTTATCCTGCTCAAATAACGCAGTTGACTTAGCGTAAAAACTTTCCTGATCCACTCTTAGTTTTAATCGAGTAAAAAATCATTGAATACTTCATCTGAATCTTAGTCTTAGTTTCACTATAGTTTTACTATTCAATAACTCACTATTTTTACAAAAATTCGTTTTTCAACCTTTTTGCTTGAAAAGAACAATTCCTTTGAGTATGTTGAGGCGGTTTACCATAGTAGAAATAGAATTAGGCAATTAAACTCTGAGTTGGTGTAATAGAAATGCGATTTTCTTTTTAAAGTGTGACTTACAAAGCGGAGCTTTAAAATTTATCTCAGTCGATTAGTAAAAATTTGAAAACAATTCTATCTAAAACACCAGGATTTTTTGAAACCATCCGAAGCGAGATGAGATTACGGAATTATAGTTATAAAACAATCAAATCTTATTTAAGCTGTCTGAGAGCATTTGTTAATTACTTTAAGCCTGTTCACCCAAGAAATATTTTGAACGATGAGATTAAAAAATATTTGCTTTATTTGATTGAAGATAAGAAACAGAAAACATCTTCGATAAATCAAATGATTAATGCTCTTCGATTTCTTTACATCGAGCTTTATAAAATACCCTTAATTATTAATTCTATTCCACGACCAAAAAAGCAGAAAAAACTCCCCGATATATTGAGCCAAGAAGAAGTGATCAGTATATTTAACTCTATTAATAACCTAAAACATAAAACATTACTGATGTTGATTTACTCTGCAGGGTTACGTGTAGGTGAAGCCGTAAGAATTAAAATAGGAGATATTGATAGTATCAGAAAACTTATACATATTAGGCAAGCAAAAGGTAAAAAGGATAGATATACTTTGTTATCTGAATTCATGCTTGAAAAACTTAAGCAATACTACAAAGAATATAAGCCTAAAGAATTCTTATTTGAAGGTGGAAATGGAAGAGTACATTTAGCAGAAAGAAGTATACAAAATGTTTTTAACCGTGCTGTTGAAAAAACCGGTATTAAAAAAAGAGTAACAGTACATACACTTAGGCATTCATTTGCCACACACTTATTAGAAGGCGGAACAGATTTAAGGTTCATACAAGAACTGCTTGGACACAGCAGTTCAAAAACAACAGAAATTTATACACACGTGAGTAAGAAATCTATGACTAATATTGTTAATCCATTAGATAAAGCGGTAATGTTAAAGGGAATTAAATGAAAGTTAAAATAATATTATGGCGTTTATCCAACCAAATTGGTATGAAAGACGCCATATGGCTTTGTTACACTAGTTAGGTGGCATTTTGAACTGATGTAAACAACAATCTCCTTTGAAAAATATTTATCTTTGAAAGAAAAAATGGTACTACTTCTTTCCTATCTATTTCTTGCCCTGATTATTTCGTTCATTTGTTCAATAATGGAGGCTGTTTTGCTTTCTACTCCAAATTCATTTCTGATTGTTAAATATGAAAATGGAAACTCTTGGGCAAATAAACTTTTAAAACTCAAGAGTAATATTGACAAACCACTGTCGGCAATACTTTCGTTGAATACTGTTGCTCACACGATTGGTGCAGCCGGTGTAGGTGCTCAAGCTGTTATAATATTTGGGGATGAATACTTTGGATTAGTTTCAGCAATACTTACAATCCTAATCTTAGTTCTGACCGAAATCTTTCCTAAAACAATTGGTGCCAGATACTGGAGAAGTTTGGCGAAGTATACTTCATCGATTATCCGTGTAATGATTTTTATTACCTATCCTCTGGTTCTGATTTCTGCATTTATAACAAAAGCCATTTCTAAAAATCGTCAAGAGCAAACAACGAGTAGGGAAGAAATTGCTGCGCTTGCTAGCATTGGGAATGATGAAGGAGTTTTTTCCGACAAAGAACATAAAATAATTCAGAATCTTCTGAAACTTAAAAATGTTAGGGTTACCGAAATAATGACGCCCAGAGTTGTTTTGGTAGTTGCCGATGAGAATCTTTCGTTAGCAGATTTTTTAAAAAATAAGGATTACTTGAAATTCTCAAGAATTCCCATTTACTCGGGAAAAGACGAGAACATAATGGGTTATGTTTTTAGGCAATCTGTTTTTGAGAAACTAGCAGAAGACCAACACGAACTAAAACTTAGAGATATTAAAAGAGAAATTATAGTCGTACCTGAAACCATGTTTCTTTTTACCCTCTGGGAAAAATTACTGGAAGAAAAGGAGCACATCGCTTTGATAGTTGATGAATACGGTGGGCTAGACGGCATTGTAACATTAGAAGACATAATTGAAACATTACTTGGTCTAGAAATAATTGACGAAAAGGATACCATAACAGATATGCAAAAGTTTGCACGCGATAGATGGAAGGCTCGTCAGACTAAGTACAATATTTTAGAGCAAATTCAGAAAAAGGACGAATAAAAAACGCCACCTAACAGCTGCTAAATTCCATTGGGGCAGATGGTTAGATAGGAATTATTTTTGTATATTGGCAACTATTTTAGCGGGGGACAAGACCGCTGCTTCGAACTCCCCAACGAAATTTAGCAGCAAACGTTAGCCGCCATGCTTTGATAAAGATTTTATTATGCCGAAAGCATAATATCCTATAAATAGTAAAATGAATATAGACTGGATAACCATAGCCATTATCATCATACCATCTGCGACTACCTTGTTCGGTTCGTATTGGCAGGTAAAAACTATGCGGGCTATTGCAAACCCAAGTGTAAACCAACCAAACCAAGACACAACCGTCGGCAAGAATAGACTAATATTGCTTCTGCGAATATTCAATTTTGTATTGTCGCTCGCTATGTTTGTCTGGGGATTATTGTCTTTTAAGTCAAGCCCACTATCATCTTTTGTTCTCATTGCTTTCTCCGTTGGATTATTTGTTTACAATGTAATAACTATAATTCTATTCTCAGTCACCGATAAACTCATAAATATTTTCGATGGATTAATCGGCGTATTTCGGCAAACAATTAATACTATAAGCACGGCGGCTAACAGCAATAAAAACGTAGAATGAAAAATATTCCGCTCACATTTTGGTATTCGATATTTATTTATAGTTCGCTTCATACATTCGTTTTTATTGCATACGTTAGGCGAAACGGCGGCGAACAGACATTAAGGAAATCCAATGGGTGAGACAAGAGTAAATCTTAAGCATCTTCTTGAAGACATACGGGACAGTTATCCTTTTCCACAGGAGGAAGCAATCATTACTGAACTCATTGCAAATGCTCTTGATTCTGGTGCTTCTCAAATACACTTCTTTATTGATTCATCGAAACAAACTTTTTCTATTGTCGACAACGGCAAGGGAATGTCTGAGAAAGATTTCGAAGAATACCATGACATTGCCGCAACAACAAAAATACGGGGCAAGGGAATCGGTTTCGCTGGAGTCGGAGTAAAGCTTTCTCTACTGCTTTCAGACAAGGTTATCACAGAAACAAAGAACAAAAGCAATCACAAATCTACAACGTGGCGTCTTGATGATTCGCAACGAGCACCATGGCAACTTGTAGCCCCCGGGAATCTAGTCAAGTCTTCGACTGGAACTGCGGTGACTTTTTTGCTTCCCAATAAAGATTCTGACCTGCTCAAGTCCAGCTTCGTTGCTAATGTTATCCAAACACATTTCTATCCTCTCTTGCATCCAGATTTCATGGAGAAAATCCTAAAATACATTTATAAGCAAGGGGTAGAATTTACAATCAATCAGGTTCCTGTGAGACTGCCAGAACATGAAGACGCTCAACCATCAAACGTGTTTCTTGTTCAGCTTGGTAAGAAAGCCAGTCCTGTTGGCGTCGGTTTCCTAACAAAGAACAAACAAGAACTCCCAGAAGAAGAGCGAGGAATTGCCATCTCGACCTACGGCAAAGTCATCAAGCGTGGATGGGACTGGATTGGCGTTACTCCACGAAACCCCGCTCGACTAACCGGCATCGTTGAACTACCTCAACTCTCGGAAATACTCACGTTGAATAAAGCCGACTTCTTGAAAGACGTAAACAGTCTCCAAAAATACTATCGCTATCGCAAAGCAATCCAAGAAGCAATTGAACCGATACTCCGAGAGCTTGGCGAAGTCAGCACTCAACGAGAGCAAATCGAACGAGACCTACGTCCACTGCAAAAGCAAATCGAAGAAATTATTGTCAACCTACTCCCGGAATTTCCGGAACTGAATCCACTATTAGGAAGGAGAGGCAGAGGTACGCCTATAACCGGAATCATCCCCGATCCAAACGCACCCAATATTGGTCAAATCGTACAAGGTGTTGATACAATGACAGGCACACGGGGTGGACAGACGACTGGAGAAGGAATTGAAGTAGCCCCTGGCGACTTACCTGGTGAACGCATCGAACCTTCTCTTGATCCTACTGAAGCTGGAACTAAACATGAAGGTCATCGGAAACGCCCCGGTCTAATGCTTGGGTTTGATGATGATCCGGATCGTCCTGAACTCGGTTGGCTTACCGACAGTACCATTTGGATAAACAAGGCACATTCAGCTTATACAAAAGCATCAGATAGCCAATCCGAGAACTACCACATTGCTCTTTCTGTAGCTTGGGTTCTCTCTAGTTTCTTGGACACGGAAAAATCTCCTCTTGCATTTCTTAACCGATTTCTCGGAGCGTGGGGTCGACAATGACAATTCCCAAGCTCCCTATAAGAATTATTAAACAAGGTGGTAATCTCAAAGCGACTACCTCTGTAGACACTTTGTACGATAATCGCAAGAGTATTCGGCAAGAATTGGGTTACATCGAACAAGACTACGGCTCCCTCGTACGGGTTCTTCGGGAGCTCCTCACTTCTTCAAAGTCTGCACAGAAATCCGACCCCCGAATCCTTTGGCTTATCGGCGATTATCTCCTTTCTTTTTTTGAACGCCTAGATTCTCTAGGTTTCTATCTTGTGAAGCAAAACGAAACTGTTGCACGTGATATTTCGACTTCTGAAAGTTCAATAGAGAAGATACTGTCATTCAGGCGAAGGTTCTCGTTTATTTCTCTTGTTGATTCCTCAATTCCTTGGTCACAATACAGAGAGAACAAAGTGCCTATAAAGCAGACGCAAGGTGATAAAAATGAGAACAAAAACGTTCGCCGCCGCTTCGCCTAACACGGCAAATTACGTCACTCATTTTATTGAGATGAGTTATTGTATTCGTTCCACCGTTTTGCTCACGAGAAATTTGTCATTTGATAGTTCGCAAAACGGCGGCGTAATTTGCCGACACGTTAGCTGCCACGCAGCCGAGCTGGAAGTTAAGCGGTTTATCATCACGTTCGCCCTCATGTAGACTTTATGAGCAACATTATGCGTCACGGCTGGCCGTAAGAAAGCTTAGGAGAACAATTATGAACAAGCAACTAACACAATCCAGGATAAGAGCCTTTGGGCTTCTTCTCTTTTTTATAGCTTTTAGCTTCTCCATCTCTTTCTCAGTTGTCAAAGGAGATAAGAAGGATAGCCTGACAACCGTGCTTTCTAGTTTTCTCCAAACAGATACGAGTGGGGTTGCTGGAATACTTTTTGGAAGGCTCGATAGCCTGAATACCAACGCCCGAATCTGGACAGAGGGAGCAATTGACGAGAAGAATGATTTGAGACTTGGATGCCCCACATCAAAACCCTGCCTTGCATTCATCGTTTTGAAAGAAAGAATCGATCTCGGTACAACGATTGATCGCTGGTTTCCCGAAGACAGTGGATTCACTAAGTCACACGTTATCACCATCAATCACTTGTTGCTAAACTCCAGCGGGATTCGCGACTATGTACCACTAATACCTATCCACTCAGATTCGGCAATTACTCCTACGAATTCCATCGATTGTGCATATCGCAACCAACCATTGCTTTTTTCTCCCGGTACTGGATTCGAGTATTCCAATACGAACTTCAACATTGTCGGTCGCATCCTCGAATTACATACAGGCAAGACAGTTCAGCAACTATTCCGCCAGTATTTCGGTGCATATGCGGTGTCGCTCAGAATCGACGACGGGAAAGGAAATTATCCACGAGGTTATCCAAAGCCATGGCCGTACCACTGGATTTCTCCCGGCTACGCAGGCGGTTTCATCGGAAGTGCTACTGATGCGATGCGCACTTTCGCATATATCTCTACACAACCAGAATTCAAGATAATGACCCGATGGTACTCGGCCGGAGGCTCGGTTTCCGATGAGACCAGCGACCACTTACTTGGACTCGGAGTATTTGGCAAATCAAACTTCGCCGGTCTGGGTGAGGCAGTAGTGTACGAAGGTAACATGGGACCGTGCCAAATGATTCTCGCTCGCGTCAGGGGATCAATTTTCTACATCGCTTCAGCCCATAATATTGGACCGTCACAATTGAGCGATCTGTTCCAGAGACTCATAGTCCTTAGCATTCAGTACCCTTAGGAGCGAAAAATGAACAAAATGAAAGCAGCAATCTGCACCAAGTATGGTCCACCTGAAGTATTTAAGATAGTAGAGCGTGACGTACCCGTGCCCAACGATGACGAAGTCCTCATAAAGGTATTTGCAGCCTCAGTAACGAATAGTGACATCTTTATCCGCAGTTCTGATATCCCGCTGAGGTTTCGGATTCCGATGCGGATCATGATCGGCATTACGAGACCGAGGAACGATATCCTCGGAGAAGTATTGTCTGGAGAAATTGTACAAGTGGGCTCGAAAATACGACGTTTCCAAGTTGGTGATCAAATATTCGGGCTAACAGGTTTTTCACTTGGAGCATATGCAGACTACAAGTGCATGAAAGAAACGGATTCTAAGCAGGGATGTATTGCGCTAAAGCCGCGCAATATCGGTTTTGAAGATGCAACTTCAGCTGCATACGGTGGTCTTCTCGCTTTGCAGTTCCTTGAACAAGCACATATCCAACCTAAACAAAAGGTTCTCATCTATGGCGCGTCTGGGACTTCTGGTACCATAGCCGTCCAGTACGCAAAACATCTTGGTGCGGAAGTAACAGGTGTATGCAGTACAGAGAAAATCGATCTTGTAAAATCATTGGGGGCAGACAAAACGCTGGATTATACCCACAAAGATTCTCTCGCCAAGTTGGAAGAATACAACTACGTGCTCGACGCTGTCGGAAAAGCAAGAACTTCTGAATTGAAACAGGCTTGCAGGGCCCGGATGTCGGACAAGCACAAATTTCTCTCTATAGACGACAGCGCACTCATTTGTAGCTCAGAGCGCTTGGGCAGGATAAGGGAACTCATAGAATCTGGCGTAGTCAAACCAATCACCGACAAGTGCTTCCCTCTTGAGCATATCATCGATGCTCATAGGTATGTTGAACAAGGACACAAGAAAGGTAATGTTGCAATTAAGGTTAACTGACTACATGGACAGTCACCTGCATAATCATCTCATGACGGCTACGCGGCAGCTAACAAGCGTAACAACGTCGCCATCATTTGATAGGAGATTATTGTGGCTCAACGCTTTCGCTCACGGAATTGGATTTATCGGAGTTCGCTCCAGCGTTGCGTTGTTACGCCAAACGTTATGTGAAATGCGCCAACTATTCGGAGAACAAAAACCGATGATACCATCAATAACCAACGTCAATGTGAAAGCCATTATTTGTTTCATTCTCTTTTCGTTTCTGTTTCCGACCCTCGCTCTTTCGCAAAAGCCCAAAGAGATTGCAAAGGAGTTGTTCGAATCCACTGTTCTGATATCGACGGAAGACGAGAATAGGCAACCATTAGCATTCGGAAGCGGATTCATCCTAAAGGAGGGCTTCATTGTAACGAACTACCATGTCATCCGTGGAGCGAAGAGCGGTTATGCAAAACTCGTGAACAAGAAGCAGAAGTGCGAGATTATCGGTGTAATCCACGTAGATGAAACAAATGATATTGCTGTTCTCTCTGTTCCGGATCTGAAAGGTAAGACCGTCAAGGTTCTAACCCAATTGCCCGAAATCGGAGAGGTCGTGTATGCAATCGGCAATCCGAGAGGTCTTGAGGGCACTTTCTCTCAGGGAATCGTGAGCGGAATCCGCACGCTTGATGAAACTAGCAGCAGCAAACTGATTCAGATAACCGCGCCGATTTCTCCCGGTTCAAGTGGAGGCCCCATCGTTAATGAAAAGGGGTACGTAATTGGTGTGGCTGTTGCCACACTCAAGGGAGGACAGAATCTCAATTTTTGCATTCCCTCCACTTTCCTTCCTTCCGTTGTAGGCAGTGAACATCCAAAGCCCTTCACTCAATTACAGAAAAAAGAGGTTGGCCTGTTTCGATACCTTGAGTCGGGATCGCAGCAAGACGCTATCGTTGGTTCCGAGTTCCGGTGGAACGGCGATCCACGAAAAACTCTTTGGAGCTATGGAGACTATTCCTATTCCTTGCGCAATGTTTCCAGAACTAATGTGAGAAACATATACGGCCTGATCATCTTCTACGGACGTGATGGCAACGTTATCGACATAGATCCAATAGAATACAAACAGCTTGTGCCAGCCGGCTTAGCAAGGCGAGTTACGGGCGCAGTTGACCCAAGCATAAAGAAGCTCACAACAAGAACATCGCCTGAGAATCAGTTCATGGCGGACGATACTCCCTCCACGACAGTTGAGTTTCGCATTCTATATTTTGAGCTTGTTGAGGATTAATGAATGGCACAGCAACCACGCTTCTCCAGTAGACATAGTCTTTCCGGACAGGAGAGGGAAATCACAATACGTGAAGATGCTCCAGCACGATTTCGAGGTGCTGTCATTCAGATTGCAAAAGAACTGGGTCTGAAGCCATCGAATCTCAGGGAAATCATTTGTAGAGTTCTTCGGGAGATTCCAGATTCAAACAACTGGTCTGAATATCCCAATATAGACTACGAAGTAAGTCAGCTTGTTCAGAGTTGTGAGTGGTTCTATGTATACGATATCACAGAAGAAATATATCGCTCTCTCCTTCAAATGGGCCAAGCCAATCAGTTTCAAGACGAGATAAACTCGTTCTTCCGCCTAGCGGGCATTGGCTGGCAAATGGTTGGAGGAATCATTGAAACGCGAGGATCAGAATCATTTGAGTCCGCAGTTAATAATGCGGTTGAAGCTCTTGAGGCATCAAAGAGAACTACCGCTAAGAGCGAGATTCATGAGGCACTTCGAGATCTCTCACGCAGACCTGAGGCTGATCTAACAGGCGCAGTTCAGCATGCAATGGCCGCGCTCGAATGTGTTGCCCGAGATGTAAGCAACGACAAGGCCACACTTGGTGATATTCTCAAGCGTTATCCCGATTTACTTCCCAAACCTTTGGACGATTCTGTTTCCAAAGCGTGGGGTTATGCTTCCGAGATGGCCAGACATCTTCGCGAGGGACGAATCCCGACTCGCGAAGAAGCTGAATTGATTGTCGGTCTCTCCGCTGTTGTTGCAACATACTTAGCGAAGAAATCAAAGATTGCATAATGACCGTTGGCGCACTTCACATAACACGCCCAACAACGACGCTCCAACATTTGAAAAGGAATTATAGTTGTCGCTCAATGCTGTTGCTCACGAATATGGTTTGTGTCGCCCGCCGCAAGAAAATTTGTCTTTCATAGCGGCGGTCGCCACATCGTTTTTGAGTTCGCAACATCACTGCGGTGTTTTGCCAAACGTTAGGCGTCATTGTGCCGCCTCATTAATAAACAAAGGGCGATGGAGTTCGCCTGTGACCGTCTCGAAGTTTTTCGAGTCTGATAACTCCTACTCGAAAACGAAAGGATAAATCTTTATGCAACAA
>VGVX01000015.1 GCA_016873845.1 Ignavibacteria bacterium | reverse complement strand
TAGTAAAAAAAATGGAACAACGAGTTCTTTTAAATACAAATAAAATAATTGTCTATACCAGACAGCTTAAAGAACATTTGTTGATCAATTATCCCTTTTTATCTTCGGAGGATATTAAAATTATTCCACATGGATTTGATGAAGAAGATTTTCAATTCGAGTTTCAATCCACAAAGCCAAAAGATAAAATGCGAATAACTTACAGTGGAGTATTTTACGATGAGAGAACCCCGAAATATTTTGTTGAAGCAGTTAAGAGATTATTTTATGAATATCCCGAATTATCCAATAAAATTGAATTCTGTTTCGTCGGTAATTTTAAAAAGAAATATGATAAGTTGATTAATAATGTAGACCTTAAAAATTCTTTCAACATTGTTGGATATATAGATCACAAAGATTCAGTGAAATATTTGCTCGACTCAGATATTCTTTGGCTTATTATTCGTCATTCGAAAAATCCTCATCTTGTCGCAACGAGTAAATTGTATGAATATTTTGGGACCAGAAAAACAATTCTTGGCTGTGTGCCAGATGGAGCCGCATCTCAATTGCTCAAAGAATACCAATCTTCATTCATAACCCATCCTGAGGATATTAACGGAATTAAAAGTGCAATATTTTCTATTTACCAGCAATATTCGAAAAATCAACTACCTAAGCCAAAAGATGATTTTGTTAATAAGTTTAACCGAAAAACTTTGACACATGAATTAGTCAAAGAATTTCAATTTCAGCTAGAGGCATGAAGTTAAACGTTGCTGTTATAGGTTCGGGCGGTAGAGAAGATGCACTTTGTTGGAAGTTATCTTGTAGTCCATTACTCAATAATTTATATGCGCTTCCCGGCAATTTTGGCACATCGCGATGGGGAGAAAACTATGACATCGATGCATTGGATTTAAAAAAAATAGTAGGATTCTGTAGTGAGAAAAAGATCGATTTAGTTATTGTGGGACCTGAAGTTCCGCTTGTGCATGGAATTAAAGATGAATTAGATACTCATGGGATAAAGGTTTTCGGGCCGAGTAAACTAGCTGCAGAGATTGAAGGAAGTAAAGCATTCGCAAAAAACTTCATGAAGAAATACAATATTCCTACTGCAGAGTACACAATCTTTTCAAACGGACAAAAAGACCTTATTGATGATTATCTAGAAAAAATAAAATATCCAACTGTGATTAAAGCAGATGGATTGGCTGCTGGAAAAGGTGTGATAATTTGCGATGATAATAAAAATGCAAAAGATGAAGTAAATCAAATCTTTTTAGAGAAGAAATTCGGTAGCGCAGGTGAAAAAATTGTCATCGAAGAGTTTTTATCCGGAGAAGAAGTTTCAGTTTTTGTAATAACTGATGGAGAAAATTTTGTTCTGATGAATCCAGCTCAGGATTACAAAAAAATCGGAAATGGAGATACTGGTAAAAATACTGGTGGAATGGGAGCTTTTTCATTCGAAAGCATTTTAACACCGAGTGAAAAAGATGAAATTATTGCAAACATAATTAAACCGACTCTCGAGGGAATGAAGCGAGAAGGAAGAAAATATACAGGATGTCTTTATTGTGGATTGATAAAAACGAAAAGTGGAATAAAAGTAATTGAATATAATTGTCGATTCGGTGATCCTGAAACCCAAGCTGTTCTGCAAACACTTGAGTCTGATTTACTCCAATTATTTTATGAATCTACTATTGGAGGACTTAGCCAAGTTAAAGTGCAAAACATTGGTTCTGCAATCTGTCTTGTACTTGCATCTGAGGGCTATCCTGAAAAATTCGAGAAAGAATTTGAGATTAGCGGAATTGAAGAAGCTGAGAAACTCGAGAACATAAAAATATTTCACGCCGGAACCAAAAGAGTTAACAATAAAATTGTTACTAATGGCGGCAGAGTTTTGAACGTTACTGCTACGTCGCAATCTGAAAATTTTGAGAAGCTGATAAAGCAAGTATATGAAGCTGCCTCTATAATAAGTTATAAGAATAAATACAATCGTAAGGATATTGGAATCAAAGGAATAAATAAATTTCTATGATCTTAGAACTATTTCGCAAAATTAGTTCATGATCATGTTGAGAAGAATCTTCCTTGTAACTGAAATACTTTTATCCTGGAGGCCATGCCATAACTCGGCCGCCGATTAAATGCAAATGAATATGAAATACAGCTTGTCCTGCATCTTTCCCATTGTTAAAAACTAATCTATATCCATTTTCAATTAAGTTAAGTTTTTTAGCATACTCCTTCGCATGAAAAACAAGTTCTCCAATAATTGAATGATTAATGGGAGTCAAATCATCCATTTTTTCTATGTGATTTTTGGGGACGAATAGAACATGGTGAGGTGCTACTGGATTAATGTCGTTAAATCCGATCAAGTTGTCATTTTCGAACACAACAGTTGATGGAATATCATGCTGAATGATCTTGCAGAAAATACACTCTTTCATTTTTCCTCCTTTTCGATTCCATATTTTTTGATTTTGTTATAAAGATGGCTTCTTTGTATACCTAAAATTTCTGCCGTACGGCTAATATTCCAATTATTCTCGTTCAATTTTTTCAAAATGAACACTTTCTCAGATGCATCTTTGAAATCTTGAAAAGAGTCCATCGAATATTCTAATCCTGAAGATTCTTTGGAGTAGGTTACGATCTGAGATTTAACATCGTCTAGTTTATAGATCGAATTGGAATTCATAATCAAAATTCGTTCTATTAAATTTCGTAATTCACGCACATTACCTTTCCATTCTTGATTTACTAAAAATTGAACAGCATCATGAGAGAATTTGCGTACAGGGAATTTATTCTCAACACTGATCAATTTAGCGAAGTGCTCGATGAGAATTGGAATATCTTCTTTCCGTTCTCGCAATGGCGGGACATGAATTGGGATCACATTTAATCTGTGATACAAATCTTCTCGGAATTTATTTTCAGAAATTTCTTTGTTCAAGTTTTTGTTTGTTGCAGAGATTATGCGTACATCAACTGGAATTTTATTTTTCCCGCCGACTCGTTCAATCGAACCATCCTCAATGCTTCGGAGGACTTTTGCTTGAGCACTCAAAGACATGTCACCGATTTCATCGAGAAAAAGCGTTCCGAAGTTTGCTTGCTCAAATTTTCCAATTCGCTGACTTGTAGCACCAGTAAATGAACCTCTTTCATGTCCGAATAATTCTGACTCAATTAATTCATTAGGAATGGCTGCACAATTAACTTCAACAAATTGTTTATCTCTTCTTGCACTTTGATGATGAATCGATTTGGCAACTAATTCTTTGCCAGTTCCATTTTCACCGGTTATTAAAATTCGTGAATTCGTCAATGCTACTTTTTTAATAACTTCCAAGATATCAAAAATAGCTTTGCTCTGACCGATGATTTCAACTTTGCCCTCAACTTTTTCTTTTAGCATTTTATTACTAAAAAGTAGTTCGGTCTGACTTACGGCATTTCGAGCAGTGATTATTAGTTTTTCGCGGTCAATCGGTTTCTCAATGAAATCAAAAGCACCTTTTTTGGTGGCTTCAATTGCATTACCAAGACTTGCATGAGCTGATATCATAATTATTTGAGTAGCGTCGTTGATCTCGCGGAGTTTGCTGATTGCTTCAAGTCCATCCATTCCTGGCATTTTGATATCAAGGAAGATTGCACCGTAATTCTCATTTTTAATTTTCTCTATCCCTTCAAAAGCATCGTGAGCGATATCAACTAAATATTTTTCATATTCGAGAATCATTTTTACTGATTCGCAAATATTTTTATCGTCGTCAATTATTAATATCTTTTCCATAAACTAAACTCTTGTCTTTTAAAATAATCTCACTCGGCATTACTAGTCTCTCCGTCAAGAAAGCACCGAATTTTATTCCAATTTGATTTGCAGCAAGATCTCTATTGTCCACATTCGATTGGATTTTAAATCCTTCCTCAAAATGTTCAACAAATGTACTTATAATGTAAGCTGCATTTTTATTGGTTACATAGGACCAAAAAGCTGAAGAAAAAATATGTGTGATTTTGTCTTTATCCCCAAAATCATCTTGAGGTGAATCCCAAAAAATTCGTACTGGTAAATTTCTTTTCATTCCTTCAAAATCAGGTTCACTTATTTGATTAAATATAAAAACTTTAATTGGAAAATTTAAGGGTAGTAATTTTATTGAAAATTCTGAATAGGGAACTGTACCAATACTGCAGAAAAGCAACGCGTCAGAGATATTTCCATCGGAGAGTTTTAATGAATGAATAAAAATGGAATCGAGGAATTTATCAGGATGTGCTTGGCAAAATTCATAATCGAGTGAAGCTGCGTATTCAATTAATTTTCCACCAAAAAAAAACATGTCTTTATTTTGACCTAATATCGATGAAAAAGTAAACAATAAAAAAATCAGTATTAAATATCTCAAGTTTGAATCACACCGGTTATGAATGGTCTGGTAATGGGGGAGTGATTTGCAGTTTCTATTCCGAGGGAAACTATTTCACGCACTTCACTCGGATTTACGATTCCATCAACCCACAATCTTGATGCAGCATAAATCGGTTGACTATGCTCACCATACTGAGTTTGAATTTCGTTTAACAGCTTTTGTTTCTCATCCTCGGAGATTTTCTTACCTTCTTTTGCTAGCTGATTCACTCTGATGTTTAACAATGTGTTGCTTGCTTGTGCACCACCCATTACAGCAATTAAGGAATTCGGAAAAGAGAAGATCAAACGAGGATCATAAGCTTTTCCGCACATACCATAATTTCCAGCTCCATAACTATTTCCAACGATAAAAGTAAATTTTGGCACAATACAATTAGCAACTGCATTGACTAATTTAGCCCCATCTTTAATGATCCCGCCATGTTCAGCACGTGAACCGACCATAAATCCAGTTACATCTTGAAAAAAGATCAATGGAACTTTTTTCTGATTGCAGTTCATTATAAATCTAGTTGCCTTATCTGCGCTATCCGAATAAATTACTCCACCAATTTGGATTTCGCCTGATTTTGATTTAACCGGAAGTCGTTGATTCGCAACAATTCCGACTGCCCAGCCGTCAATTCTTGCATAGCATGTAATCAGCGTCTTACCATAATTTTCTTTGTACTCATCAATGTCGCCATCGTCAACGATGCAGCTTAATACATCGTACATGTCATAAGGACTTGTAGTGTCTGCAGGAAAAATTCCAAGCACGTCACTCGGCAAATTAATCGGCGGTTTAGATTCAACTCGATCGAAGCCTTCAAATTTTTGTCCTGAAATTTTGTCAATCAATCCTCTGATTTGGTTAATGCATTCTTCATCATTCTTTACTTTGTAATCAGTGACACCGCTGATACTGCAGTGAACATCAGCACCGCCGAGTTGTTCATTATCTATATTTTCTCCGATGGCTGCTTTTACCAGATGGCTGCCAGCCAAAAAAACGCTTCCTGTTCCTTCAACGATTAAAGCTTCATCGCTCATAATTGGTAAATAAGCTCCACCGGCAACACATGGACCCATAATAGCAGAGATCTGAGGAATTCCCATCGCAGACATTACGGCATTGTTTCTAAAAATTCTTCCAAAATGTTCTTTGTCAGGGAATATTTCTTCCTGCATAGGTAGAAAAACTCCGGCGCTGTCAACGAGATATATAATTGGAAGTTTGTTTTCGATCGATATTTCTTGAGCTCGGAGATTTTTCTTACATGTAATTGGAAACCACGCTCCGGCTTTTACGGTGGCATCGTTTGCCACAATCACACAAAGCTTCCTGGAAACTTTTCCAATTCCGACAACAGTTCCAGCAGCAGGGATATAATCATCATACATTTCATGACCGGTAAAAATTCCTATTTCGAAAAATTTTGTACCTGGATCAATTAGTTTATTAATCCGATCTCTGACAAACATTTTCCCTTTTTTCAGGTGGGATTCTAATGCTGATTTTCCACCGCCAAGTTTTATTTTTTCTTCTTTCGAATGAATAATTCTTAGTAGGTTCTTATGATGATCTTCCCTTTGAAAAAAAGATACATCTTTTTGAATTTTTTTTAATTTTTTCATAAAGTTTCCAAGATGCTTCTGGAAATAACAATCCTTTGAATTTCGGATGTTCCTTCACCGATTGTAGTCAATTTAACATCGCGGTAATATTTTTCAACTGGAAAATCTTTGGTAAAACCATAACCGCCATGAATTTGAATCGCTTGTTCGGTTATTTTCACCGCTGCTTCACTTGCAAATAACTTTGCTTGAGAGGCAGGTAAATTGATCGACTGACCGTTATCTTTCATCCACGCAGCTCGAAATACTAATAATCTAGAAGCTTCAATTGCGGTTTTCATATCTGCTAATTTGAATTGTATCGCCTGAAAATCTGCCAGCGGCTTTTTGAATTGAAATCTCTCCTTTGCGTATTTGACAGTTGCTTCGTATGCGCCTTGTGCAAGACCAAGCGCCATCGCGGCAATAGAAATTCTTCCGCCTTCAAGAACTTTCATTGCATTATGAAATCCTTCGCCTTCTTCACCTAGTAAGTTTTCGAATGGAACTTCTAGATTTTCAAAAGTTAGTTGACTGGTATCACTTGCACGGCATCCAAGTTTATTTTCTTTTTTCCCAATTAGGTATCCTGGATAATCTTTCTCAGCGATAAAAGCAGATATATTTTTTTTCTGTTTCTCCTTATCTGTTTTTGCCATGATCACTGCAATTTCACCGACAGTGCCGTGAGTTGCGAACGTTTTACTCCCATTAAGAATAAATTTATTTGCCTTCTTCTCTGCGTATGTTAATAAGCTGCTTGCATCACTGCCGGAAACTGCTTCAGTTAAGCACCAAGTCCCAATTTTTCTACCGGAGGTGAGGTCGGGTAAATATTTTTTCTTTTGAGTTTCACTTCCGAAAAGTAAAATATGATTAGTGCATAAGCCATTATGTGCAGCGAGAGAAAGTGAGACAGATGGATCAACTTTTGCGAGCTCTTCAACAATTAAGGCATATTCAGTATAGCCGAATCCGCTTCCGCCATATTCCTCCGGTACAAGAATTCCCAGAAAACCCATTTCACCTAACTTTTTGAAAATATCAATTGGAAATTCTTGAGTCTCATCAAATTTCATTACCACCGGACGAATTTCTGCTTCAGCAAAATCACGGATGGTTTGTTGAATCAGTAACTGCTGTTCATTTAGTTTAAATTCAAACATGTTATCCTCTAATAAATTACTGATGATTTAAAGTCGTCTATTAAATCTTTAACGACTTTTGCAGGAGATACTTTCCCCTCTAATACATTTTGAACTTTCGATTCCAAGATTAACTTTCGATCATCGTTCCAGAATTCTTTCCGTAAATTGCTAACAACGAGATCTTTAATTTTATTTTTTAATCTCTCAAGTCTTCTTGATTCGAACAATTTTTTTTCAGTTAGATGTTTTTTGTGTTTTACAATTTGCTCATTTAATAAATCGATACCTTTATTTTCGGAAGCAACAGTTTTTACGATTGGTGGGATCCAAGTATTTTCATCATGATTTCTCATAGACAGAATTACCTGCAGCGCAGTAACGGCCTGATCTGCACCAACGCGATCAGATTTATTAATTACAAATACATCACTGATTTCCATCAAACCGGCTTTCATTGCTTGAATTGAATCACCAGATTCAGGAACAAGAACTACAATCGTTGTATCAACAGATTTGGCAACATCAAGTTCAGATTGTCCGACTCCAACGGTTTCAAAAATCGTAAAGTCAAATTGAGCAGCATCAAAAATATCTCCTGCATCAGATGCTTTTTGACTTAAACCGCCAAGACTTCCTCGAGATGCCATACTGCGAATGAAAACATTTTGATTTATACCGATTTCACTCATTCTGACTCTGTCGCCGAGCAAAGCACCCCCCGTGAAGGGAGAAGTCGGATCAACAGCCACTATTCCAACTTTAAATCCTTTTTCGACTAAAAGTTTTGTTAACTGGTTCGTTAAAGAACTTTTTCCAGCCCCAGGCGGCCCGGTTATTCCGATGCGGTAGGAATGCCCGATTCTATATGCTATTCCTTCCAAAATCTTTTCACCGGTAGGAGTAGAATTTTCTACTTCCGATAAAGCGCGGGAAATCGCTCTTCTTTCCCCAGATAATATTTTTTCAAGTAATCCGTTAAAGTGCATTCGGATTTGTATTTTTAAAAAATTCTATAGTAGCTTTAATTCCACCTGAAAGTTGAGTGGAAGGTTTCCAACCAAATTTCTTGAACATTTTCTCAGATGTAATTACACTTCGCAGCTGTTCGCCGGCTTTTGCATCGCCATGAACTTCTTCAACTTTATTGCTGAAATTATTATTTATTAAATTGAACAACTGATTTACATCAGTTTCAATTGCTGTCCCAACATTATAAATGTCTGAGGTAGTATCCTCCAGAGTCATAAGATTTGATTTTACGACGTCTTTAACAAAAACATAATCTCTCGTTTGTTTGCCATCGCCGTTAATAATTGGCTGCTGATTTGCCAAGATTTTATCCAAGAAGATTGAAATGACGCCAGCTTCTCCGAGCGGATTTTGACGCGGACCATAAATATTCGCATAACGGAGAATTGTATAATTCAATCCGTGAGTTTGATTATAAAAGAATAAATATTTTTCCACAGAGAGTTTTGAAATGCCGTAGGGAGAGCATGGCTGCGCATTGTGAAGTTCATCGGCTGGAAAATAATCTTGCTCACCATAAACAGCTCCACCTGTGGAGGCAAACATAAATTTTTTCACTCCATACCTCACGCAATTTTGGAGAAGATTAATACTACCGAGGATATTGATATTCGCATCGAAAATTGGATCGGAAACTGATTTGCGCACATCAATTTGAGCCGCATGATGATTAACGATGTCAAACTTTTCTGCCCCGAACAATCCACCCAAGTCATCCGTAATGCTTCCTTTTATGAATTTTGCATTCCGATTTACGTTTGAAATTTTTCCAGTAGAAAGATTATCTAAAATTACAACTTCATGCCCAGCTTCGATTAAAGAATCTGCAACATTGGAGCCGATAAATCCAGCTCCGCCAGTAACTAAAATTTTCAAATATTTCTCCTCTTAGTATAAAGTTTATTTTTAATAATAAAATTTTCAATTTCCCTTTGGACAAGATACTTTATGGACTTTTTAGAAGCAATTCTCTGCCGAATGTCTGAACTTGAAATTTCAATGTTGGGAATTTGGCACTGCAAAATTTTTTTGCCTAAAAGTTTCTTTGGAATGTCAGTTTCAAAACCGCCGCGATTTGTTACCACAAGTTCAGCGCGTTTCAAAATTTCATTCGGCTCTTTCCAGCGAAAAAAGTCTCTGACATTGTCTGCACCAATAATAAAATAATATTTCGAATTCTCATTTTCTAATTCACGCAAAGTATCAATAGTATACGAAGTTCCCCGCCGAGCTATTTCAATTTTTGATACTTCAAATTTGGGATTTGACTTAATCGCCAAACTTAACATTTTAAATCTATCTTTCGGTTCAGCAAAGTTTTTGGAAGATTTTAAAGCAGGCAAATAGCAGGGAATGAAAAGGACTTTATCAAGATTCAGTTTCTCTAAAACTGTATTGGCAATTATCAAATGTCCCATGTGAACAGGATTAAATGAGCCGCCTAAAATTCCTATACGTTTCAAGATTGAAGTATGTTTTTGTAGTTTTCGGTTAAATGATTTATAAGATTATGCGTATAGCTGCCGAGAAATTTTTGCTGAGTGGATTTGTATTTGTTGTAAATGGTTTTAACATCTGTCAGATCGAAACAAATATCTGAATCTGCTTGCAATAATATTTCAATCTCTTCGTTAGAGAAGTGTTTGAGCAAATACTCACCCGATACGTTTTCTAACTTAAGCTCATTGAGATTACTTTTTTTCGGCATACTCATGCCAATGTAACAAACGTTATCTCTTCTATCAGTTCCAATAATTATTTTTTCGCTTTCCGAAGGCAAGGCATTAAAAATCGACTCAATTTTTTTATCATATATGTTGTACACATTTGAAAAAAGGATCAAGACTTTTTTGTATTCGTTTTCAGCGCTAGATTCAATTTGTCTTAAAATACTATCCATTGAATCTGGATTGGAATTTACATGAATTTTAGTAGTTATCGTATTATAGGAAGCGGGAATATAATCAATATCATTTTCGCTGAGGGAGAGATGAGTGTCGAACTTTTTGTTCTGGTGAATTATTTGGAAATTTTCGTTCAGGAGAGTTGAGAATAGGATTCTAGAAGAATTTTGAGATAATCCATCGATGATTAATCTCGGATTGGAATCTGAGAAAATATTCCATTTAGAGTAAAGAATAACAATTGGTTTCAATTATTTTTTTCCTCGATGATATTGTCCATCTGATCGATTTTTTCTCTAAGAAATTCAATTTCGTATTTACAAAGTTCTTTTCGCCAGCCAGATTTCAATTGTTTCCATTGCATTTTTCTGAAAGCTAGCATTGTTGCTGCTCTAATATATTCTTTTCTAAAACTTTCGTCAATCCAACCTTGTTTTCTTCTTACAGAATAATACGGAATGACCGACAAAAATTTTGAATTAAACAAATTATTATCAGCTTCTTCACGAAGCTCTCTTAAAATAATTTTTCGCTCCAGATAAATTGATGATAAAAACAACAAGAACATCAATGTTATTACACAAACACCGTAAACAATGCCCAGTATAAATGTGTTTGAGAAGCTCACAGATGCATTCCAAAATGCATGTAATAGTACTGCGCCAGCCAAACCACAGAATGCGATCAAATATTTTTGCGGAGTCGATCTAAATTTAGCATAGCCGAGGGCCAATCCAAACAAACCAGTTGAAGAGCAGTGAATCAGTGCTGTTAGAAATGTGCGAACGATTACGAGGTAAATCCATGATACGTAATCAGCTTGATATGAAATAAAATAAAGGAAATTCTCGGACATGCCGAATCCTATTCCAATCGCTCCTCCGTACACAAACCCATCGGTGACATTGTCGTAACTTTTATATGAAATCATGATTAAAAGGAAAATCCCTTTAGTAATTTCTTCCACGATTGGCGCAATTAATATTGTACCAGTTAATTCGTGTGCTGCTTCGTTTGGAATGTATAATTTCAAAATTCCATGAAGACTAATGCTCCAAATCAATCCCAAAATTACAGCCCCAACTGCACCCCAAATAAAATGAATAAACACAAATTTTAATGGTTCTCTCTCATTTCTATCCAACCACCAAATGATGATCAGGTAGGTTATCATTGGAATTACAGAAGCGAGCAGTGAAGCTAAGTAAAACATACAATCAAATTATTTACTTGCAATCCAATGAAAAATTTCTTTCAGCTTCGGAGCTTTGCCATAACTTAAAATTGCAACACGGAAAATTTTTCCTGCGATGAAAATTACAATTACGATACCCAAAATCATTATTCCAATAGTAAGAATAAATTCAACCAGACTGGGCTGAACGATGTGGATTTTCATCGTCATGATTGGTGCAGTTGTAAATGGGATGTACGAAAGTATTCTCACCAAGTTAGAGTTGGGTTCATTCATGATTTGAATTGAAAGCATAATTGGTATGACCAGAATTAAACTTATGTAACTCGTATACTGTTGAGCTTCCTGTTCGGTACTGGCAAGAGAACCGATTGCAACGAAAATCGCCGCATAAAACACATAACCGAGTGCAAAATAAATAAAAATTAAAATTAGATTCTCAAAATTGATGAAAGAAGCCCCGATTGGCCCGGAGAGTGCGATTCCAAGTAAACCCCATACAACAACTTGAGTCAATCCAAGCGCGCTTAAACCAATAATTTTTCCTGCCATTAATTGATTTGCTGTGCAGGATGAAACAAGAACTTCGATTATCCGATTTGATTTTTCTTCTACAACGCTTCTGACCAGCATACCGCCAGTGAAAATGATCATCATCATCAATAGAAGAATAAAAATGTACGACGACCAAAATGTTTCCATAAATGACGTCTCTTTTTCTTCTCCCGATTTAGATATTTTAACTGCTCTGATTTCGAATTTTTTCTTGAAGCTTTCGACAAGCTCGGGTGAGAGACCTGCGGCAGTGATCTTCCTTTCAGCTAAAATTTCATTTAGTTTTTTCTCAAATCTATTAATGTCCTTAATATTTGAAACATTTTCTCCCCGGAATTCTATCAATACAGAATCAGCAGAAACTTGTTTGATTAACACATAACCATCGATTTTCTGTTGAAATACAAAATTATCTGCTGTCGATTTGTTCCGCTCACATTCGCCATCTATCGAATCAAACTTTCTGAAAATATAACTTGGTTGGTTATTTGTTGTTTTATAATTAGCGAGAGACTCAACAAACTCAGCATAAATAGAAATATTGCATTCGAGGAATCCAAAAGCTTTTGTTTCCGATTCTTCGTCTGAATTCAAAAGAGCAGGAATAAAAGCCATTCCAACAATAATGACCGGAAATAAAATCATGAATATCAGGAAAGCTTTTGTTTTAACCTTTTCAAGATACTCCCATTTAGCCACGGAAAAAATTTTTTTCACTTTTTCACTCCTCCATTTATGTTCGAATTGGAGACTGTTTCAATAAAAATCGAATTGAGAGACGGCTCTTTTAAATCGAATCCTGTTATTTCATACTGCTCAATGAGCTGTTTAAGTAGGCGCTGCGAATCAATTCCAGGATTCAACACTACTTCAGAATAATTTTCATAAACATCTGCGCTTGAGACTTCGGAGAAATTCAAAATATCTTTTCCAATCTGAGGTGATTTAATTATAAGCGAAACTTTTCCGAAATTTTTCTTTATCTCACTTAATTTTCCTTTTAGAATTTCTTCACCTTTATTGATCAATAAGATTTGGCTGCACAATTTTTCTGCAACCTCCATTTGATGAGTAGAAAGAAGAATGATTTTTCCTTCATCAAGAAATTCGTTAATGAGATTTTTAATTAACTGCTGATTAATTGGATCCAATCCAGCGAAAGGTTCATCTAGTATTAAAATCGTTGGATTATTGATCACCGAAGCAATGAATTGGATTTTTTGTTGGTTGCCTTTTGAAAGCTCATTCACTTTTTTGTTAATGGAATGTTCAATCTCTAATTTTTTCAGATAGTATTTTGTTTGGCTTCTCGCGTGTGAAGCAGAGAGTCCGCGAAGTTCTCCAAAATAGCTAATTACATCTATCACTCGACTCTTTGAATAAAGCCCTCTTTCTTCAGGCAAATAACCGACTTTGTTGCGGAAAATTTCATCTGCTAAAATACCATTAAAATGAATTTCACCTCGATCTGGTTTGATAATGTCGAGAATACATCTAATTGTAGTAGTCTTTCCAGCTCCATTTGGTCCAAGTATTCCAAATATTCTACCCGGCTCAACATCAAATGAAACATCATTTACTGCAATTACATTTTTGAATTCTTTGTGGAGATTTTTAATGCTTAACATGGTGTTCAAATTAGGAGTTAAGATTGTTTATTTCAACTTTAATCTCCCTTCGCGTTCCGCTCCGGCGGACGATAAGATAGGGTTAAAGTCCCCGCAGCTTGCAGCGGGGAGGTTCATCTTCATTATTAAGGAAATAAGAGTAAATAAAATTGGAACTAAGTAGTCTTGTAGTTATTCTAGGTTTGAATTTGAACTTTTCAAGTTAAATTTTATGTTAGGGAAGTGTGAACACAAGTAAATTAGGAAATACGCAAAATGCCGAACCCAAACCGACTTATAAGTGAAACTAGTCCATACCTTCTTCAGCATGCTTATAATCCCGTCGATTGGTTCCCTTGGTGTGATGAAGCATTTCAAAAAGCAAAGCTGGTAGATAAACCAATTTTATTAAGCATTGGTTATAGTGCTTGTCATTGGTGTCACGTGATGGAAAAAGAAAGTTTCGAAAATGAAACGATTGCAGGCATAATGAACGACAACTTTGTGAATATTAAAATTGATCGAGAAGAAAGACCAGATATTGATAACATTTATATGAATTTTGTTCAACTAACAACCGGAAACGGCGGCTGGCCTATGACTGTTTTTCTTACTCCCGACAAAATCCCCTTTTATGGTGGGACGTACTTTCCACCAGAGGATAGATATGGCAGAGCGGGTTTCAAGAAAGTATTAAATTGGATCAATAAAATTTATCAGGATAAACGAAAGGAAATAGATGACAACGGTTTTGCGATACGAGAATCTCTTCAGCAATTGAATAATGTCAACCGAGCGAGCGATTCGTTTTCAAATGAATTTTATAAAGAAATAATAGACACAATCAAAAAAAATTACGATAGTAAATTTGGAGGATTTGGTTCGGCACCCAAATTTCCGAATTCGATGGTTTTAACTTTTCTTTTAGATTTTTATTGTATACAAAGAAATAATGAAATCTTGGAAATTGTTGAAACAAGTGTTCAACGATTGTCTAATGGTGGATTATACGATCATTTGGGGGGTGGATTTCATAGGTATTCCACTGATTCGAAATGGCTAGTACCTCATTTTGAAAAAATGCTTTATGATAATGCTCTTTTAGTAACCCTGCTGTCGAAACTTTTTATGATCACTCAGAATTTATTTTATAGAAATAAAACTGAAGAAACTCTCGAGTATATTCTGAGAGAAATGACCGGCGCTGAAGGAGAATTTTATTCAACTCAGGATGCAGATTCCGAAGGAGAAGAAGGAAATTACTATACTTGGACAAAACAACAAGTATTTGAAATCCTCAATCCCAAAGAAGCTAACATTATTACAAGTTATTTTGACATTACAGATGAAGGAAACTTTGAGGGGAAAAACATTTTACATGTTAAAAAGAAGATTAAAGATTTTGCAGCTTCCATTAATGTGAACGCTGAGATAATTGCTACGGTAATTGAAAAATGCAAAATTACTTTGTTGAAGGAGCGAGGAAAAAGAGTTAAACCACTCACTGATAATAAAATTTTAGTCGATTGGAATGGATTAATGATTACCGCTTTTTGCTATGGATATAGAATAACCAATAACAAAAAATATCTGCAAGCGGCAAAAAAAAATGCCGAATTCATTTTGAATAATTTGCAACATCAAGGAAAGCTTTATCACACACATCGGATGGGACAATCTAAAATCAATGGATTTCTTGAAGATTATGCAAATCTTTCACTTGGATTAATAAGTTTATATGAAGTTTCTTCCAAAGTTGAATATCTTATGGAAGCTTATAAATTTTCGAAGATTGTATTAGAAAAATTTTATAATGATAAAGAAAAATATTTTTATCAATCAAGCCTTCATGCAAATGATTTAATTATTCGCCCAACGCAATTATATGATAATGCTGTTCCTTCCGGCAATTCATCATCTGCTGCTCTCTTTTTCAAATTGGGTAAGATATTCGAGAATGAAAAATACATTAGAATATGCGAGGACTTAGTGAGAACAATGACTGAAAAAATGAAAAAAAATCCATTGGCATTCGGTTGTTTGCTGAGCGAGTCTTTATCTTTCACACAAGGTTCACGGGAAGTAATTCTTTTTGGAGGTGCTGATGAAAGGGAATCAAGAGAATTTCAGAAAGTTATCTTAAATAATTATTACCCGAATGAAATTTTAATTCATGCCGATGTACTGCTCGATCAAAAGTTTAATTATCTTAAGCATAAAGAAACAATAGAGAATAAAACCACCGTTTTCATTTGCAAGGATTTTGCTTGTCAATCGCCAATTGATAATCTGGAAGAATTGAAAAAAGTTTTTTTGTTTGCTCCGAATTAAAGTTGTAAATTTTTCTTGTGAGTCTACTTGAAATAAAAAATTTATCATTCAATTATCCTTTTCCGTCAGTTAAAGGAGATGTATTGAATAATATTTCCTTCCATGTAGAAAAAGGGGAATTTCTCAGCATCATCGGACCAAATGGTTCGGGCAAAACAACACTACTAAAAATTCTCGCAAAATTGTTAAATCCTGTAAAAGGAAATCTGAAATTAAATGAGCGGGATTTCGCTGAATACGATTTGAAGAAATTTTATAAGCTTGTTGCCTATGTGCCGCAAAAATTTTATTCAGTATTTCCTTACAGTGTGTTTGAAATAATTTTAATGGGGCGAACGCCGTATTTTAGTATATACGGATTTGAAAATATTCAAGATATTCAGTCAGTTGAAAATGTGATTAGAATTTTACAGCTCGATGAGTTGAAAAATAAGAGCATAAACGAAATTTCAGGAGGAGAACTTCAGAAAGTAATACTTGCGCGGGCACTCGCACAGGATTCTGAAATATTATTACTCGATGAACCGAGCACTCATCTCGATCTAAAACACCAAATTTCGATTTTTAATTATTTGAAGAAAATCAATGAGAACGGTAAGACGATTATCTCCGTTTCACATGATATTAATCTATCTGCCCTATACAGTAATCGAATAATTTTTCTGAAAGAAGGAAAAATATTAAAAGATGGACTAACTGCCGAAGTTTTCACCGAGGAATTGATTCGAAAGACTTTTGAAATAAAGAGTAAAGTAGTTTGGGAAAGAGGCGGCACGCTTCCGCAGATATTTTTGAATCCATTTGAGGCAGCAGATTGAAAAAAAGTAAAATTGATAATTCCCTCCGGAAAAAGTTCCTGTTCTTGCTTATGTGTGCTCTCGAAATATTGAATCTTGTTTATCTTTATTCTATAAAATACCGATCGCAGGGTTTAACATTATCAAACCTTGATATTGGCTTCACTGGAAATTTGTTGAATCTAATTATATCGTGTTCAATCATATTACTGATTCTTTTCCTGTTCTTTTTTGGCTCCCGAATAGAAATGTTTAGAGTGCAGATTTTATTAAATCTTTCCCTCTTTTCGTTTGTACCTCTTTTGTTAAATGACTTTTTCATTCAACTGGATTTACATAAGGTCCTAATTTATACTTTAGGTTTTGCACCTGACAAAATTTTTCGAGCATTGTTCTTTTTATTTTTTCTTATAGTAAAATTCATTCTCTTATTTAATATCATTTTCTTCACATTTGGGAAAACTCGAAATCCAATTTTTAAAAGTTTTATTTATTCATTTTTACTTTTTGTCCTTATCATGTTGTTTTCATTCACTTCGACTCTATCGATGAAAGATGAATCTACTAACATTATAAAACCGGGGGCTAAATATGATGCTGTTCTAATTCCCGGCGCTGCAGTGTGGAGTAAAAATCGCGCAAGCCCCGTATTTGCCGGAAGATTACGTAAAGCGAATAAACTTTATAGAAACAGAATTTGTAATAAAATAATTATTACCGGAGCTAATGCACCTGGTGAGATGACTGAAGCAGATGTAGCCGAAAGAGAATTGCTCAAAATGGGAGTTTCAAGTTCGGATATTATAAAAGAAGAACGAACAACGAACACACTTGAGCAAATCAGTTTTCTGAAAAATAAAGTTCAACCTGAACAAGCTTTTTCGAAGGTAATAGTCGTTTCGGATCAATTCCATCTAAGAAGAATTTCAGAAATCGCAAATTTTCATAACATGAATTTGACTTTAGTTCGTTCTGACAACAAATTAGATTTCATCTCTGAAATTTGGTTTAGGATAAGAGACACTGTTTCTTTAACTTTGTACTGGTTATTCGGAATCTAGAGAACCTTTGCAACGCTTATAAAGAATTGAAATTTGAAATAGATGACATCAACAAGACGACAATTACGAGAAAAAGTACTTCAAATCCTTTATGCACATGAACTCTCAAACGAATCATTAGATTTTCTTTTCAAAGAACTCACTCAGGATGTCGATTCCGAAGATACCATCAATTTTATAAAATCCCTCACATTAAGAACCATAGAACATACTGCAGAATTTGATGAATTGATAATCGATACTGCAAAAAATTGGGACATAAACCGAATTGCTGTAATTGATAAAATCCTTATTCGAATGGGTATCTGTGAGATGCTATATTTTCCGGATATTCCAACAAAGGTTTCGATTAATGAAGTTCTTGAGATCGCCAAGAGATTCAGCACAGATCACAGCGATAAATTCATTAATGGTGTTCTCGACGCAATACTTAAGAGGTTAAAGAATCAAAATAAAATTAGTAAAAAGGGGCGGGGATTAGTAGAAAATAATATAAATCCTAAAAATTGAGTATTAAAAAACTTTTCTCTAAAGCTTACCGAAAAATTTTTGTTTGGACTTTATTCGATTTTGCTAACACATCGTTTTCCATAACCATCGTTACTTTTGTTTTTGCGGTCTATTTTAAGGAGACTATTGCCGAGAATAAACCAATTGGGGATTTCTATTGGAGCTTAGGAACAAGTATTTCAATGTTAATTGTTGCATTGATTTCACCAATTCTCGGTGCAATCGCAGATCATTCTGCCGGCAAAAAAAGATTTTTACTTTTCTTTACTTTGCTCTGCATTCTCTTCTCTTCACTCCTCTATTTTGTTGAAGGAGGAATGATACTTACTGGTATTATTTTATTCATAATAGCAAACATTGGATTTGAAGCCGGTCTGGTATTCTATGATGCCTTCCTGCCAGAAATTACAGAGGAAAAGAATTTTGGAAGAACTTCGGGTTACGGCTATGCAATGGGTTATGTTGGTTCACTTGTTTCGCTCTTAATTGTTTATCCGCTAGTCGCCAATGAATTAGTCCGAATTACTTTTCCTATCTCAGCAGTCTTTTTTCTAATCTTTGCCATACCATTGTTCTTGTATTTGCACGACACTAAGAAACCAATTGAGGTCCAGAAATCATATTTCAAAATAGGAATTGATCGAGTTAGATTTACTTTAACTCACCTTAAACAGTATAAAAATCTGGCTGCATTTTTAGTTGCTTTTTTCTTTTACATCGAAGGAGTAAATACAGCAATTTATTTTTCTGGTATCTACGCAAAGACCACGCTTCAATTTTCTTTGACAGAGCTGACAATATTTTTTATGGTCGCTCAAACGACAGCAGTTTTTGGTTCGGTTGTGTTTGGTATCGTCGCTGATTCAATTGGACAGAAGAGGACAATCTTTATTACTCTTTTTCTTTGGCTTATCGTAATTGTAAGTGCGTCAGTAGTTGATTCTAAAGAAATATTTTTCGTTGTAGGAGCAGCAGCTGGCTTAGGAATGGGCTCAACTCAATCAGTCAGCAGAAGTTTGATGAGTAAACTTACTCCATCTGACAAAAAAACAGAATTCTTTGGTTTCTATTCTTTCTTCGGAAAATCTTCAGCTGTTTTAGGTCCGCTGGTCTTCGGTTTAGTTTCATGGTCAAGCGGCAGTCAAAGATTAGCTATTCTGTCAGTCGCTGTATTTTTTGTTTTTGGGATGATTTTATTAAAGCGAGTTAAGGAAGAATAAAAATATCTGAACTGCAAAAACTACCGTTGCCATGGAATATTTAATAATGCGAAGCAAAAAGTGATCTAATGTTATGAAATTAATTTCATTTACAAAAATGACAGGTGCAGGGAATGATTTTATTCTCTTCGATGATGAATCAATAGAACTGACTCCGGAAAAGATAAAGATACTTTGCAGCAGAAATTATGGAATCGGAGCTGATGGTATTTTGACAATTCACAAATCTCAATTAGTGAATTTTAAAATCCTTTATTACAATTCTGATGGCTCCGGAGGTGCACTCTGTGCAAATGGCGCTCGGTGTGCAGTAAAATATCTTTATGAAAAAGGAAGAATTGGTAGAAAAACTCAATTCGAATTTGTAGGGCAGATATTTAGAGCTGAAGTGCTCAACGAGCATTCTATACTGCAGTGGATTAATCCACCGTATAGTATCAAACTAAATTTCAAAGTTGAAGCAGCTGGGCAATTATTTAATGCAAATTATGTTGATATCGGTTCCAAGCATTTAATCATTGTTGTTGATGACATTCTCATTAATACATCATACAAACAATCTCTTGCAAAAGATTTAACTCAAGTTGATGTCAATTCACTCGGTAAAGAATTAAGGTATCATTCTGATTTCGCCCCCGATGGACTGAATGTGAATTTCATACAGATGATTGACAAAGACCAGATATCGATCAGAACCTATGAGCGTGGAGTGGAAGCCGAAACTTTGGCTTGTGGATCCGGCTGTGTATCCTCAGCCATAATTGCATTTTTAGTGAAAAATCTTAATAAACCAATAAAGGTAAAGACTTTTGGCGGGGAGGTTTTGCAGGTGGATTTCAAATATGATGAAGGAAAATTTACCAACATTTCTTTAATCGGACCTGCAAAACAGGTATTTGAAGGCAAAATAGATTTTTCCACTATTTAATTGGAGTTGAGGCAATACCTTCGTAAATTTGTTGCCAAAAAGGGGGAAAACAGAAGAAATATGGAGAATATATGGCTCGAGTAATTTTTAGTGCAGAATATCAGGTCAGTGATGACAAAATCGAAATTTATTTGGAAAAAATTTCGAAACTTAAAACCTTGATGGCGGGACGCGAATACGAATATGTAGTTTTTCGAGATGAAAAAAGAAAAAATTACTTTGAAGAAATTTACATATTCAAGAATTCTGAAGACTTTGAAAATTTTGATGATGTTCCGACTGAGGAAATTGGAAATTTAGTTTATGACATTACATCAACTTGTATTGCTGATAAAAAAGTACAATACAAAACTTTATATGAGGTCGATTAAAAAAAATGAAATTCAACTTTAAATATGTTTATATAATTGTCGCTGTTTTAGTAATCGCACTTTTAACGTACATAATTATTTCTAGATCGGATACACCGGGGGAAAAAGAATTTTCTGAGAGCAATATGCCAGAGGATGATATCCACGGCAATATGAAAGCACCGCATGGCATGCCTGGAAAAGCAAATGTTGCTCAATCTTTCCTTCAATTAATTGATTCTTTAAAAACTTACACAGAAAAAAATCCAAAAGATACTGCAGCTTTAGCTGAATTAGCCGAACTTTATACTGAGGCTCATAATATGAGTGAATCTGCAATCTATTTTGAAAAGATTTTGAAAATTGATCCAAATCGTAAAGATGTCATGTTTGCACTTGCTGAATTGAACTACAGAATGCAGGACATCCCCAATTCAGAAAAGTATTTGAGGTCAATTTTAAAACTCGATCCCAAAAATGAACTCGCTTCTTATAATCTTGGAATTATTTATGTAACTCAAGGCAATAAGACCGATGCAAAAAAGGTTTGGGAAAAACTCGCATTGTCTGAGTCTGATTATGGCAAACTCGCTAAAGAAGCATTGAAAAATTTGCAATAAGTCTCTTCGTTAGTTCCAGCTATGTACGAAATAAGTTCCGTAATTCATGTCCATTCCAAATATTCCGATGGTTCAGGGGAAATTCCCGAGATAGCGAGATATGCATCTGAAGTCGGTGTAAATGTCGTAATGATGACAGACCATAACACTTTGCGTCCTCTAAAAGATGGATTAGAAGGCTGGTACGATAATACTCTTGTTTTAATCGGTACTGAAATAAACGATCAAAAAAATGAAAACCATTACCTTGCTTTCGGGATCTCAAAATCATACGACAATAGAATCACAGCTCAAGAATATGTTAGGCGTATTAAGGATGAAGGTGGATTTGGATTTGTTGCGCATCCCTTCGAAAAAAGGAATCACATGGAAAAGCATCCACCCTATCCCTGGACAGCGTGGGATAGTGAAGACTTCACAGGAATAGAAGTCTGGAATCACATGTCAGAATGGATGGAAGGGCTGACCGAACAAAATAAGTACCAGCGTTTTATACATCCACTAAAATCTGTTTCAGCACCTGATGTGAAAGCTTTAAAGATTTGGGATAAGATTGCGCAGAAAAGAAAAATTGTTGGAATTGGCGGGGTAGATGCTCACGCTCATAAACAAAACGTGTTAGGTTTTTTCGAAGTAGAAATTTTTCCATATAAAGTTTTATTCAAATCTGTTAGAACGGTTATTCTCTGCCCTAAGGAATTGAATAAAGATAATTCTCCTGAAAGTATTGAGGCAAATAAAAATATGGTTTATTCGTCTTTAATTGAAGGAAGATGCTACATCGGTAATTTTTATCATGCCGAACCAAACGGGTTTAAATTTTTTGCTGAAGCAGGAAACCAAATTTTTCAAATGGGAGATGATATTCCCAAGTCTTTGAAAAAAACTCGATTCCGAGTAAACTTACCCAATGTGATTGGTGAAATAAAATTGGTAAAAAATGGTGAGATAATCGACTCAACTATTGGTTCGGAAGGAATTTGGGAAATTGTGAATCACGGTGTTTATCGTGTCGAAGTTTACTTGGATGGGAATGCTTGGATTTTCTCGAACCATATAAGATTTGGGCAAAGTCAATAGAAGCTGGAATGATTCCATCTTTTCAAATCACTATCAACAATGCCAAAAGATGGAATCATGTGCGAATCTTAGCTGTGAAGCTTTGAAAAGATAGAATCATTTAAAAAAGTTTTATTATTTTTGCAATCGAAATTTAATTAAGAAAAGGTTATAAAATGTTAGCTCCAAAAAAGAAAATAAGTAAGAGAGAGATTAAGCAAGATAAACTTGTTGAAAACTATTTTAAGGTAAAGAATTTTTATTTGAACTATCAAAAAGTTATTCTCGGAGCTGCTGGAGCAATTGTTTTGATAGCGTTCGTGATAATATTCTTAGCCAACAAGTCAAAAGAAAATGCTGAAGTTGCAAACACTGAACTCGCACGAGTATTGAAGTTATATGATCAAGCATCCTATCAACAAGCGATCGATGGAGTGCCGGGAAAAAACATACGAGGATTGAAAGCTCTTGTGGAAGACTATGGCAGCACTGAATCTGGTGAGACTGCTAAATTATATTTAGCAAATTCATATATGAGTCTCGGAAATATTGACGAAGCTAAAAAGTATTATGATGGTTACTCAGGAGATATAGACTTAATGAAAGCTGCCGCATATGCTGGAATTGCATCTTGCTATGAAATTAAAAATGACTTAAAAATGGCTGCTGAATATTTTATGAAAGCTGCAAATGTAGTTAAAAATGCTGCCGTTACTCCTGAATATTTAACTAATGCTGCAAGGACATATTCTTTAGTAGGTGATAAGGAGAGAGCAAAGAAAATTCTTGATCAAATGAAGAGGGATTTTCCTGAAACTCAATTCGCCCGCGATTATGATAAGTATGCAGCAGAGTTTCAAATTTAAACTCTTGCTTGCTTAACGGAAAAGATTCCATCTCTTACCAACCAAATCAGGATCTGGGGAGATGGAATCTTTTCTATCTTTAAGATGGCATCTTTTTGATTTGTATGTCCTGTGTAGTTGAGTAGTAATTAATAAAAAAACCCAATCTATTAAAAGATTGGGTTTTTATTTGAAGAACAATTTATTCGTTCTTTCTTCAGTATCAATCCCGAAAGGTCGGGATTTCTGACCTGTCTGCCGAAAGGCAGGTTCAACGATTTCATCATTTAATCATCATCATTTTAATTTCTTTGCTGAAGTTTCCGAATTTCAATTGTGCAATGTAAATCCCGCTTGAAACTTTACCGCCAAAATTGTTCATTCCATCCCAAACTACAGAATGCCTTCCGTTAATGTGCTCTTTTTCTGCAATAAGAGTTTTCACTTCCTGTCCGAGCTGATTGTAAATCTTTAAAGAAATTTTATCTGTAATTGGCAGGAAGAACGAAATTTCAGTTGATGGATTGAATGGATTCGGATAATTCTGATAAAGTTCATAGTCGTCAGGAGTTATAACAGTTAGATCCTTTGCCTCAACCCCAGTAGAAATTGTCCCTTCAATGATCCGGAAGCTCCATCGTTTTGGATTCGCTGCTCTAACAGACACAGAATCGAATTTGCTTGTACCAGAGTTCCATGTTAGCGTAATATGAGTCACACTATCTGACAAAGCCTGATAAGGAAGTAAAATATCCTCAAAACCGTCTTTATCAAAATCAGTATAACGAGCAAATATCTTCGAAGCGAAAGCGTTGTCTATCGTAAGTGTGGTATCCTTATTACCAAGTGAATCTTTTATGATTCGGGTTGTATATATAGTTGGATCACCTCTATATAATTTCGCAAATGTCCAATTTGCTAAATTTCTCTTATCACCACCTTGGAATTCTGCAGTTAAAACATTACAACCAGTACTCCCATAAGTGCTTGATGTGTAGATGTTCGGTTTTCCGTCTTTGTCTATATCGCCATAGCCAAAACCGAAAGTAACTAAAAGATCATCAAGGACCCCTGCGTCTTTGAAGTTCAAAGTAGTTACATTTGTTGAATCTATGATAGTAGTAGATTCTCCTGAATTGTAACTTATCATGTGAACAGTGCCCATATACGGACTTCCTGTTGCGTGATAATTTGGCAAGTAAACTTCCTCTCTGCCATCTTTATCAATATCAAATGTACCACCACCGAATAACGCTACATCATCGTAGGTTCCAGTCAGGAAGTAGTTTTGTTTTCCAATAGTAGTATCAGCTTCAAGATATGTGTTTGCTGTTGGGATTCTAACTGGAGAAACATTTTTGAAATTCCAAGCTTGGAACAAAAGTTCTTTGTTTCCAGCTCCGTCGAATTGTGCAATATGCATCGAGTAGGGTGTTCCTCCATTCATACCCCAATTGATAAGATCAACTCTGCTTTTTGAATACTCAGCAGTGAAACCTGAAAATCCAGGATCATTGGTATTCCAATCTCCAATTGCACTTATTATGAAAAATTTATCATTAGCGTTTGGAGAGGAGTTGTAAAATACGCATAATTCATTCTGGCCATCGGTATCAATGTCGTCGATTTCCATATACTCAGTACTTCCACTTACGCCTGTCATTTCAGGCAATGTGGTCGAGTTAATTACTTGTGAGGGGATCGTACCATAATTGTCACTACCGACTACTCCATCCCATTCAAATATGAAAATTCCATTACCGGAACTCTGGAATATGATCTCCTTTTTACCATCATTATCCAAATCACCGAATAATACATATCGAGGGGTGGAGCCTCCACCGGCACTAGCAACCTTTGGGGAAGACCAAACCAATTTAATTGAATCATTCCCAACTGTTTCAAACAAATGTACGTGTCCTTGGTCGAAATAATTGGTTAGACCAATTTCTGACTTTCCATCACCATCCATATCCGTTTCAAAGTAACAGCCACGGATACTTTTCAAACCGTTAAGAACAGAATCTACAGAAGATCCAGTCAGCAGCGGATAATCATAGGCTGTGGAATGTCGAACTTGTGTATAACTAAGTGAAGTAACGAGGAGAACAAGAAGAAGTGTAAGTATTTTTTTCATCATACCTCCTTAAGTATTTATGTTGTTTATTTTAAGCTAAAAAAATATGAATGTAATGTCAACCGTTCTATAATATTATTTTAATAATAACCAATAATCTCGTCATTATGAGTCTGGCTCTTCATAGTTGAGCTTTTATTAAACACTGACAATGATTTGCATTCTTGACATAAATTTTATTAATCAATATTTTGAATTAATGAAAAATTGGCATCATAAATGTTTTTATCATTGCAATACTCCAAAAAATTCATTCAGTAAAAGGGAATTAAGATGAAACGCTTGTTAATATACCTTTTGGTTTTTCTAATGTCTATGCTCCTGCATCCTATAACTCTCATCGCAGGCACAACCGGAAAAATCGCTGGGAGAGTTATTGACTTTAACACGAGGGACCCAATTCCGGGTGTTAACATTGTTGTATCGGGCACTGGACTCGGTGCGGCAACTAATCTTGACGGTTGGTATGTTGTCAATAACATTCCTCCAGGTAACTATTCGGTTGTAGTCTCTGCTGTCGGATATCAGAAAAAACAATTCAATGGGGTAAAAGTCTCAGTTGATTTTACTACCAAACTTAATGTTGAGCTTTCGGAAGAAGCGATTGCACTTGAAACTGTCGTTGTTGAAGCCTCTGCACCATTAATCAGACCAGATCTAACTTCCTCCCAAGCCACAATAGATGTTCAACAGATTGAAACCCTTCCAGTTGAAAGCATTCATCAGATTCTTGCCTTGCAAGCTGGAATAATACAAGGTGTTGGAGGCGAGCTTCACATTCGCGGCGGGCGCTCTAATGAGATCGCATATACTGTGAATGGTGTGTCGATTGCAAATCCATTTGACAATTCGCCTATGGTTCAAATCGCTACAAACGCAGTTCAGGAAATTTCAGTCGTGAGCGGTACTTTCAATGCAGAGTACGGAAATGCGCTGAGCGGAGTGATCAATACGATCACGAAAGAAGGTGGGAATAAATTAAAAGGTCAGATTTCTTTCTACACAGGGGATCATCTCAGTACAAGAAAGAAAACTTTTTTCAATGTTGAAGACATAAATATTTTCAGCAATAATGTTACAGAATTTACACTTGGTGGACCGGTTCCTTTTTTCAATAACAATGTGTCTTTCTTTCTATCGAGCAGATTAGATTACGACAGAGGGTGGTTATATGGAGTTAGAGAGCATAATACAACCGATTCGGTCTATATTAATCCAGCAAATCCGAATGATGTTCGAATTGCTGCGACTGGAGATTATGCAATTGTTCCGATGAATCCAAGCAATGAATTTAGCGCTACAGGGAAACTCACCATCAAGCCCATCCCGACAATAAAGATTAATTATGATGCAATTTTCTCAAATTCTCACAATAAGTTTTACTCGCATGATTTCAAGTATAATCCAGATGCAAACTATAATTACTATGAAAAAGGATTTATCACTTCACTCGATGTTAGACATGCAATTTCATCTAACACTTTCTATTCAATAAAAATGTCATATAACTTCAATGATTATAAGCAGTATCTTTATCCCCTTGAAGATGCTTCTGGAAAAGCAGTTGATTATTTTGCCGGTAAAGGTACGGATGGATTAAAAGCCAGCAATAGATATCAACCTGAAGAAAAACTCGTGCGCCCTACTTCGTACACTTTCTATTTTGGTGGAACAAGAAACGGTCATAACTATCAGCGTGCAAGAACTTATGGAGGCAAGTTCGATCTAACAAGTCAATTATCACAAAATCATGAATTAAGATTTGGTATGGAGACGGAATTCCATCAACTTGATTATGAAAGTTTTGTTGTGAAGCGCGATACAACGAGATATTTAGTCCCAACAATTCCTTCCACTGCTACAGCCGATCACGATTTGTACACAAAGAAACCATTTGAGTTTTCGGCTTACATACAGGATAAGATGGAGTATGAAAATTTTATTCTTAATATTGGTTTGAGATACGATTACTTCCATTCGAGATCGCAATACTCAACGAACATTACCTATCCTTCACCATATGATCCAACCTTGCCAGGATATGTTGATAAGACGAATCTCTTAGCCGATTCAAAACCAAAACATCAATTCAGTCCGAGATTAGGAATTTCGTTTCCAATTACTGATAGAGGTATAATTCATTTTTCGTACGGACATTTCTTTCAGATGCCGCCGTTCCAATACCTTTATTCTAATGCAAGCTTCAAATCGAGCTTCGCTACTTCCAATCCGCTTTTCGGCGACGCAAATTTGAATCCGGAAAAAACCGTCACTTACGAACTCGGATTGCAGCAGTTATTATTGGAAGACCTCGCATTTAATGTAACTGGATTTTACAAGGACGTTCGTGATTTGCTTGCAGTACAAACAATCCGAGTCTCGGGCGATAAAACATACACAAAATATGTAAATAAAGATTATGGCAATATCAAAGGAATTACCTTTTCGTTAACTAAAAGAAGATCAATCGATAGTCCTCTCGGTGTAACCGTAGATTATACTTTTCAATCTGGAGAGGGGAACGATACAAATTCTGATGCTTTCTTCCTCGATTTATCCTCTGGAAGGCAAAGTGAAAAACTCCCCGTTTATCTTTCCTGGGATCAAACTCATACTCTAAATACAACAGTAACATTCGGCGAATTAAATAATTGGAATGTTACGCTTGTCGGGAGAATTGGAACTGGACTTCCATATACACCGCAGATTACAGGACAGCAGGTTTACGTTCGTACAAACAGCGGGCGAAGGCCATCGCAAATGGTTTTCAATCTCTTCGCCGAAAAAGTATTCAATTTGTTCGGATTTAAATTTGTTGTATTCATGAAAGTTTTTAACCTATTCGACTCATTGATTGAGCGATTAGTTTACGACGATACAGGAAGAGCTACATATACTCTGCTTCAAACAAGCGGTGCGACTAAGTCGGTTGATGAACTTGCAAAACGGATTCCGGTAGTTCACACTGCTGAGGAATATTTTAATCGACCTCATTATTATTTACCGCCAAGAGAAGTTCGGCTTGGTGTTACAATTGGATTTTAATCGTCGGAGTATTGAAAATGAAAAAAAATAATTTCCTACGTTCTTTTATTCTCATCAATTTATTATTGGGCAGTTTAATTTCTGGTTTTGCTCAGACTTCTTCCGACAAAGATAAACGAACACAAGAGCATCAATCAATAAAGAATTTACTTCAAAGGGTAAATACTTCGATAAAATATTCCTCACAACTAAATGATAATCTTGAGAAGATAGCTTCACTCTCAAATCTAAAAAATAAATTCGCAAAAACGCTTGCCCACGCTGACCGTAAAAATTATTTCATGAATGGTAATAAGATCAGCACGGAAATATATAATTATGGTGGAATTGCACCGGGTTACGGACTTCTTCGAAATGTTAATAATCTCGTATGGAGAGGAGTCTCTTATGCATTTCAATTTTGTCCTTTTATTGCGGCGTCTGTTCCAAGTGGATTAGATAGTACACACAAGTTGCACATTATTTCAGATGGTTTGTGGGATTATCCTAATTTAAGGGAAGTCAATCCAACAGGTGATACTCTTTGGGGCTGGCAGCCGCTGAAGGGATTTGCAGACCCTTCACAAGGATTAATGGCGTCCAATCCAGCGGAAGATAAAGACGGTGATGGAAAGCCCGACAGCTGGCCAAGAGAGTGGTACAATCCTACACTTGGAAAATATGTTTGGCCTGGATATTTAGCACAGGATGCAACTAATGCCGATTTAGAAGTTTTTTGGGCGATGGACGATAGAGATAACGCTGAATTTCCATACTGGCCCTTTCCATCCGATTCATCGAGGCGAGGTCTTGGTGTGCAAGTCGATGGCAGAGCTTTACAATGGAGCAATGCTTTAGCAGAAAATACGATTTTCTTCGTCTATACGATCACTAATGTTAGTGAAAAGAATCTTGACTCAATATATTTTGGAATGTACGGCGATCCTGATGTTGGCGGTGGTTTACCCGTCGATCCTGGAACTGAAGTAAGAGATGATCTTGGATTTTTCGTTTCACCTTTTAACTATGATGTACCAGTTTATGCTCGAAGCATGGTCTACTTTTGGGACGAGGATGGAAAAGGGCACCTCGGTCTTCCGGTTGGATATTTAGGAGCTAAATATCTTGAAAGCCCAAGCAATCCGGAAAACGGCATTGATGACGATGGCGACGGAATGACCGACGAAACTCAAGATGATGGAATTGACAATGATAGAGATTGGAATCCAGTGACAGATGATATCGGAATAGATGGAATTCCAAACACAGGTGATCTTGGCGAGGGAGATGGTGTCCCAACTGCAGGAAAGAGACTCGCAGATGGAGCTCTTGATCCTTTATATCCAGGTGAACCAAATTTCGAATTAACCGATTTGGATGAGTCTGATCAGATTGGACTCACAAGTTTTAATTCGTGGACATGGAATACGGATAAAGTTTCAAACGACGAATCAATGTGGTTTAGGATTCAAGCTGGAAATTTCGGTGATATTCAACAACTCGAAGATATTGTTTTTATTTTCGGTTCCGGTCCGATTGCCTTGGCACAGAAAGAGATAAAACGATTTTCAATGGCATTATCGCTTGGCGAAAATTTAGATGATCTCTTAATTTCAGCGGAAACTGTGCAAAGAATTTACAATGCGAATTATCGATTCTTCAGACCCCCAACAAAACCAACTATAAGCGAAGTTCCGGGAGATAAAAAAGTTACTCTGTTCTGGGATACAAAAGCTGAAGAAAGTATTGACCCAATAACAGGACGCGATTTTGAAGGTTACGTAATTTATAGAAGCACAGATCCAACTTTTAATGATATTCAAACTATTACCGACGGCAAGGGTTCAAAATTTCTTTACCAGCCATTAAGAGATGTTAGTGGCGTGGAAGCAAAATGGGATGTGGCGATTCGTCCTGAACCATTCTCTGATTTGAACGGAAATACGAAATACGATATCGGCGAACCTTATGTAGATATGAATGGAAATGGAATTTGGGATGCTGCCGCACCTGACTATTGGAAAGGATATCATCCAGTTGAATATCAGGGAAGAGGTGTTCATTATTTCCTTGGAAACAATCGTGGTCTTGTGCATTCTTATGTTGATTCTAATAATGTTATCAATGGACAAACTTATTACTATGCGGTTGTTGCTTACGATCATGGCGACTCACTTGGAATTCCACCGACTGAGACTACCAAAAAAATTACAATCGATCCAGTTACATCGACTTTAACATTCGATGTAAATACGGTTCAGGTTATTCCAGGTCCAAGGGCAAGCGGTTATATTTCGAGTAACTCTTCTACAAAAGATCTTGTTCATGAGAAAGGAATTGGTAATGGAGAAATTTTAATTCAAATCATGGACGACCTTGCTGTAAAAGATAAGATTGATTATCGCATTACATTTGCGGATAGTTTTATCGTAAATAAGAAACCGGTATTAGGGAAAAATTATTCTGTCCTTCGCTTACAACCGGAATTGGAAACTGGAATAGCGTTTTACGATACTAACTTTTCGAAATTGAAAGCCGGGAATTTGAGTAAAGACAGCTTAATCCAGCTCAAAGACGATGCCGGTACAATTTATACAGAAAATTTAGATTATGTGATTGATTACTCAAGAGGCTTAATAAGAAGAACAAACATCAGCTCAATGCCGGTAACTAAAAAATATTCGCTTCAATATCGTTATTATCCCATCTATCAGAGCAGGACTTTAAGGGGTGAAGATGATAACGATGTTTTTGAGGGTATTAAATTAAAAGTGAAAGATTATGATGCTCTAAAAATAGATACAATCAAATCAAAATGGATTGAAGGAAAAACCAACTACACATTTAATATAGCGAAGGCAACAATTGGCGGTAAAATTATTCCAAGCCGTGCAGACTACGAAATTCGGTTCAGCAAATCTAATATCGATTCGGCTATGATTCTTATTGGCGGACGACTGATAAAATTCCCAGTTAAATATTCAGTTCGTGAAGTTACTACTGGAGTGCCGCAGCCTGCTTTAACATTTCTTAAGGAAAATGCTTTTTCACGAGATTCAGTTTGGAATCCGGGTGAAGAGATAATTATTTTCAAAGCAGGTTCTAGAGGATTAACTACAGATACTACTACATGGGGGATAATCATTACAAAGCCAACGAATCCAGCTGTTACTCCTATTGATCCGACCGATGGGGATGTATTGTTTGTCTCAACACAACGTCCGTTTTTATCATCAGACCAGTTTAATTTTAGATCAACGGCGTCCAGTTTCGATGCATCTCTAGCGAAAGGAAGATTGGATAACATCTACGTTGTACCGAATCCGTATGTTGCGATTAACGACTTAGAACCTTCAGTGAAACTTCCGGGTCAAAACAGAGGAGAACGAAGAATTTATTTCGAAAACTTACCACCGGAATGTACTATCAGAATTTTTACCCTTACAGGTGAATTAGTTCAAACTATAAATCATTATTCTTCACTTGCACATGGCAGAGAGTTCTGGAATCTACTCAACCGCGATGGATTTAGCGTTTCGTATGGAATTTATCTCGCTCATATCGATGCGCCCGGCATTGGTGAGAAATTAATAAAGTTTGCAATTATTAAGTGAGAATGAAAAATGAAGCGATCAGTAAATTCATCATCTTCATCAAAGGAGTTTTTTATGAAAAAGAATTTTATAATCGTCATCTCAGGTCTTATTATTTTTTTCAGTAATTCCGTCTACTCACAAATCGGTACAAGCTTAACAAAAACCGGCACTACATCAGCACAGTTCTTAAAAATTGGTGTTGGTTCGCGTGCACTTGGTATGGGAGGTGCCTTTACTGCATCTGCAACTGACGTTACCTCGATTTACTGGAATCCTGGCGGCTTAGCGTATGTGAATTCGAGAGAAGTGATTTTCAACCATGTTGACTGGCTGCTTGATGTAAAATTTGATCATGCCGCATTTGGAATGCAGGTCGGTGATATAGGAACGATTGGCGCTTTTGTTTCAGTTCTCTCTATGGGTGATATGCTCGTACGAACAATCGAAAAGCCAGAAGGAACAGGGGAATTATTTTCTGCAGGTGCGATGACAATTGGACTCTCATATGCACGAAGTTTAACAGATGATTTTTCAATCGGTTTCAATGCTAAATATATCCGTGAATACATTTGGAACGAATCTGCAATCGGATTTGCCGTCGACATCGGAACTCTTTATCGAATTCTGTTTTTAAATGAAACTCGACTCGGTGCAAGTATTTCAAACTTTGGGACTAAAATGAAATTGCAAGGGCGAGATATATTGAAATTGACTACTGCCGGACCAGGTGGGGGAAATGTAATTAACACTGAGCATCAATTAGATGCATTCGATCTTCCCTTGCTATTCAGAGTTGGAATTGCCGTAGATGTTGTCAAGACAGCATCATCACGATTGACAAGCGAAATAAACGCTATTCATCCGAATGACAATACAGAATATTTAAATACGGGGCTTGAATATTCGTGGAACGAAATGATATTTCTGCGTGCAGGTTATAAATCTTTATTTGAAAAGGATACAGAACAAGGTTTCACTCTTGGTGCCGGCGTCGATTATAGAATGTACGGCCTAATATCGTTAAAGGTAGATTATGCATATCAAGATTTTGGACGCTTGAAAAATGTACATTATTTCACATTGGGTGTGAGGTTTTAATCGGACAGAACCACGAATCAATCGACTGCATTAAATATTCGAGAAACAATCTGCTGAAAATAAAGCAATTGCATGAGACAGATTCCGTGTTAGCCAATGTTTTTCTATATTTGGCAAAGAGATGAGTAAAATTGGTGTCAGATTCTAAATTGAAAAATAAATCGCACCTTTGTGTAGGCATCGATATTTTACCCGAACTAATCCCAAATTCAATTAAAAAGAAAAAGAAACCGCTGCAATATTTTGTTGAATTAGTAATTAATTCGACAAGTGACTTTGCCGGTGCTTATAAGTTTAATTTAGCTTTTTTTGAGGCATTAGGTTCAGCAGGCTATAAGATTTTAGAGAGTACATTAAAAAAGTGTCCAAATCAAATTGAAAAAATTGGAGACGCAAAACGTGGAGATATTGATTCAACATCCAAGTATTATGCAAAATCGATCTTTGAGCATTTTGGATTTGACTCAGTTACATTAAATCCGCTGCTTGGTTATGATTCCATGCTGCCATTTTTTTCTTATAAAGGTAAAACAAATTATGTTCTGGCATTAACTTCAAATCGTGGCGCTGGTGATTTTCAAAAACTTAAACTTGAAAATGGGAAAATTCTCTCCAATCATATTTTGAAAAAAGTCAAATCATGGAATTTGATCCATCAAAATCTAGGTATCGTATTTGGTGCTACGCAGAAAGCGGAGTTCCATAATTTAGACCAGTCGATCAAAAAAATAAAAATTCTGATTCCTGGAATTGGTGCTCAAGGTGGAGATTTAGAATTTGTTTTGAAACATTTGAAAAAAAATAAATTGGAGTCATTCCTGATTAATTCAAGCCGCGGGATTTTATATTCAGGTATAGCCGACAATATGTCCAAAACTATTAATGAGAATGCACGTAAGCTGAAACAGTTAATTGATAATATCTATTACGATTGAAAAATCTTAAAAACATAAAAGAAAAATTCTTATACGAAATTTGGAAAAATCGAAATTATTCTGATAAGCTTTTTACAACCCATGGGGCTCAAATTAATATTATCGATCCTGGTGTTCAGGTCGATGGGGAAGAGGGGCCTGATTTTAAAAATGCACGAATTGAAGTCGGCGGAATAAAATATGTCGGTGATGTTGAGATCGATCCGTCAATAAGTGATTGGATCAATCATGGACACAATGCAAATGCGAAATACAATAAAGTGGTGCTTCATGTTTTTTTTATAAAGGATATCCGTGATTATATCCCTCGTACAGCCGCTGGCAGAAATGTACAATGCTTAATGCTTTCTTCTTTTCTTGCAACTGATATCCGCACTTCAATCCGTGATGCTATTTCTTCTGCACGCGATCATCGAGTTAAGGGAATAGCATGTATGTCTGCCAAGTCATCTGCAACGCAAGATCAAAAGATTCATTTTATACGCGATCTTGGATTAAGGCGATTTGAAAAGAAGTGCAGCAGAATACTTGACAGACTCAAAGAAATTCATTATGAAGAGATGCTTCGGAACCGAATGCGTGAACCGAGCATTAATTACTCTCCGAATGAAGATTTTTATAATAATGATGTTAGTCGGTCAGAATATCAAAATGAAAAAATTTGGCAGCAATTATTTTATGAGCTAACATTTGAAGCACTTGGCTATTCTAAAAATAAAGACAGCTTTAGGAAAATTGCACAAGAAATTGATATCGATTTTCTTCAAAAGAATACAACAAAGGATAGTTTCGTTAAAAATGCAGAATTTCTATATCTATCGATATCCGGATTGAAGCCAAATATTAATGATGTAAAATTCGATGAATCTAAAAACTATATTCGCTCAATGAATGGCTACTGGGACACAGTCAAGAAATACTACAGCGGCGAAATAATGGATAATTCAAAATGGCACTTCTTCCAATTGAAACCGCAAAATTTTCCTACGATTCGAATGGCTGGAGGTGTCAGGATCATATATGAAATTCTTCATAATAATCTTCTTGGACGCATCATGTCGGCTTTTGAGCAGATTGAAATTTCATCGCAAATGACTCGCGAACTCCGCTCTCTCGTGATTGTTAAGGCAAGCGGTTTTTGGCGGAATCATTATCACTTTGATAAACGTGCAAAAACTCCATTTCAATATTTTATTGGTAGTTCACGCGCTGAAGAGATTGTCATCAATGTTGTGCTGCCATTCATTAAAGTATTATCGGACGTTTTTGGGAGACAAAAAAATTCTTTGAAGGTTATCTCAGTTTACAAAACAATGATGCAGAGGACTGACAATAGAGTAACTGTTGATGTAGCGAATGCTCTATCATTGCCAGATATATGGAAACAAAGTGTTTTTTATCAAGGATTGATCGAACTGTTTCGTGAATATTGCAGTAAGAAACGCTGCAATGAATGTGGAATCGGGAATCCGGAAAAAATAAATCAAATCCCTGTTGGATCTTAAAAAAAATCTATCTTTTTTTACGTTGATTAAATTTTGAAAGATGGAATCTTTCGGAGTTTCCCTTAGTTTTCACCAGATAGTCTTTTTAATTCATCTCGAATCTTTGCAGCCCTTTCATATTCTTCCTTATCAAGTGCTTCTCGAAGCTGAGTCTGTAGCTGGACGATTTTGTTTTCACGAGTAATTTTCTTCGGAGGAGATTTCTTTTCGATCGGAAGTCCGTGTGTTACTTCATCGTCATCCGCATTTGGTATGAATGCTGCTTCTTCGAGTACTTTTTCATTAGCGAAAATTGGGCATCTGAATCTTACTGACATTGCAATTGCATCACTTGGTCTTGCATCAATTTCCTGGCTTAATGTGGAAAGCTCAAAGATCATTTTTGCAAAGAAAGTGTTATCCCGAAGTTCATCAATAACGATTTCAATCAATTGACCGCCGAGTGATTCAATAATCGTTTTGGTTAAATCGTGCGTTAGAGGCCGCGGCGGTTTTATCCCTTCCAATTCGAGTGCAATTGCCTGTGCTTCAAATGCACCTATTATGATAGGCAATCGTCTCGTTCCATTGACTTCTTTTAAAATCAAAGCATATGCGCCACCGGAAGTCGGTGTCGCAGATAATGCCGATATCTCAACTTGAATTTTGTGCAAATCTTATCCTACAACTTTTTTTAATTCTTCGTTCATCACTGGAAGTATTTCAAATACATCTCCGACTAATCCATAATCTGCAATTTGAAAGATAGGTGCATCTTTATCTTTATTAATTGCTACAATGCACTTTGCTGAAGACATTCCTGCCAGATGTTGTATAGCTCCGGAAATTCCACAAGCAATATAAAGCGATGGGGAAACTGTTTTGCCTGTTTGACCAACTTGTTCGCCATGAGGACGCCAACCAGCATCGACTACTGCGCGTGAAGCACCAACAGCGGCTCCTAGTGTATTTGCCATTTCTTCCAAAAGATTAAAATGTTCTGGACCTTTCATCCCTCTGCCGCCTGATACTATGACATCCGCTTCGGCAACATCCAATTTCTCAGATGCTTTAACAAACTCTGTAACTTTTGCTCGAAGATCTAACTCATCATCGCTGACATCCAGGACGGTGATGTTTGCTTGGGTATTGAACCCATCTTCATTGAGAGGAATACTGTTTGGACGGATTGTTAAAACAGTATTTGCAGAACTCAATGAAAATTTTAAGTTAGATTTGCCAGCGTAAATTGGGCGAATAGCATTAATCGAACCATCTTCAGAAGAGATATCAGTACAATCGGCACTATATCCGGCATTTAATTTAACAGCAATGATTGGAGCCAAATCTTTTCCGAGTGCAGTATGAGATAATAGGATTAAATTTGATCCTTCCTTCTTTGCCGTGTCAGCGATTAACTTTCCATACGCAGTACTTGAATAATTTTGTAACGATTTATTTTTTAAGTGTATTACTTTAGTTAGACCATGATCGTTCAATGCATTTAAATTTGAGATATCATTACCGAGTATTAGCCCAATAACTTCACCATTTAATTCCTTAGCGAGCTTGACACCTTTTCTCGCTGGTTCGTAAGATTGTTTTTTTATTTCTCCATCTCTTTGTTCAAGAACTACTAAAACTTTTACCGACATTTTTTCCTCCAATTAAATAACTTTTGCTTCTTCTCTTAATAACTTGACCAATTCTGGAACAGCAGAAGCATCAGTTCCAACGATTTTACCTTTTCTTTTTCCTTCAGGCATTTTTAAATCAATTACATTTAATCGGTTTAAATTCCCATCAAATTGTTTTTCTTCAATAACTTTTGATTTCGCTGCCATAATTCCTTTTAAGGATGCATATCTCGGCTCATTCAATCCTTTTTGAGCAGTTAATACAAGAGGAAGTTTTGATTTTACAATTTCTTTCCCGCCTTCAATTTCCCGCTCCGCAGTTACTTCATTCTTTGTTATATCCAATTTAACTACGGTACTTATAGATGGATAACCAAGAAGTTCAGCAAGCATTTGACCTACAGCTGAACTGTCATAATCGACCGATTGTTTACCGCAAAAAATGACATCAGCATTTAAATTTTTAATTTCACCTGCGAGCGCTTCTGCAACAGTCAGAGAATCAACATTGACAGGACCTTTGATTAAAATTCCTTTGTCGGCACCCATTGCGAGTGCTTTCCTAATTGACTCTTTGGAAGCATCTGATCCATAACTTATGGCAGTAACTTCACCACCGAATTTTTCTTTTGTTTTTAGTGCCTCTTCAACAGCAAATTCATCATATGGATTAATGACGAATGTAATCCCTGCTGGATCTATTGCATTCCGTTCGGAGTTTATTTTGATTTTAGCCGCAGTATCGGGCACATGACTTACACAAACAATAATGTTCATCAATTATTTCCTCTGCATTTTTTTTCGAAAATAATTTACTATTCCAACGATAAAATAGCAATTGATTAAATAAATGATTGTGACTAAATTTTTCCCAGAAATATTTTTTATGACTGAAACTACGGTAAAATATGAACCCGGCATTGATGATGGAATTGATGTCGGACTTCCTGCTAAAGTAATTTTATTTAATGATGAAGTACATACTTTCGACGAAGTGATAGCACAAATTATTAAAGCTGTTGGATGTTCTTTTGATAAGGCTGAAGCAATGACGTTGGAAGTACATCTGCGGGGTAAAGCAGTAGTGTTCTTTGGCGAAATAAGTGAATGTTTGAAAGTCAGCGGCGTATTAGAAGAAATTGCTCTGCACACGCAAATAGAATCTTAGAACTTGATGTAATAATAGAATTATTTTATCGAGAATTTTATTTTTTTAAAATAAAAAAGCCGCTGAACTCAGCGGCTTGCAAAATCCAAATTTGTATTTTACTAATACTTTAATTCAATCTCACGAATTACCATATTCTCATAATTCCCTTTACCTTTCACAACTTCCATTTTCTTAGTCACTTGTGCCAATTCTATCAGGATTTGACTGTCTCGGTTTACTTTGAATTCCCTGTCGAAGAATTGATAATGCGGATGAATGATTTTTATTCTATAACGTTTATACCTCTCTATACCAAAATAATGACCTTTGGCGAAAACTTCCTTTTTGAAAATCGGTGTTCCCAGCAAATTAGCATAAAGATTATAATTGGTCTTCAGCATATCATTCGTGGTCCAATAGACTTCTCCGTCACGGGTAGTCTTAGTTTTAAGTTCGCTGGTGATTAACGACCATGGATTAATACCATAATCCGTGAAGTATGTGAAGAGTTTGCTCTGCATAGAAAATTTATCGAGAACTTTTTCCGATGCACAATTTTTGAATCCATAAAACCCGTAGTCAAAATTAGGTGCACGAAGTGCAAAGTCTGAGAATCTTTCGAATGCTTCAACGCCTAATTCTGTGCCATCGATTGGGGTAATTGTAACCAAAGCCCCTTCAACTGGAAAATGAGTTTCATTGTCGCGGACTAAAAATGATACATTCGCTAAATAATCTTTTATATAATCTAACCTGTCGAAATAGTAGTAGTCTGCAAAGTTGTCCATTCCGGTTGATATGTCCTTGTACTCAAGTGTAAGGTCATCGAAAGGTGTTTCACTGAAAGTTTGAAAACCTGGATTCTCAGAGATTTCTAATGGGAACAATTTTCCCGATTGAGTTTTAAATGTCGATGGTATTGCAAGGTTTCTGCAAAATTGTTGTTCGAATCTTATAAATTTGCTGGGTGAAAAATCGAGAACATAATCAAATGTTTCCGAAGGCCAATTTTTGTGGTAGTAGTTTAAATTTGGAACCCAAAATTTATTATCCTCAACAATACATTCGAAATGAATCCCGTTTACCTTTAACATGTTGCGGTCTGCTTGATATTCAAGCGGGAATGCAGCTATGTATCCTTCTGAAGATTTATAATGCAGCCATAAATCACAGTAGGAATTATTTTTTAACGGTTTACCAAGACTGAATAACTCAGCATTCACACCGTAATAATAATCAGAAATCCCTCTTGGAAGGCAACATCCATGAAAAACCTTTGAACAAAAACCCTTTGAGACAAGATCAACTTTGTTGTCCTTAAGAGCTTGATTCAGTCTTTCATTTGAGTCACCCCGAAAAATGATTGCAGTTGGACCTTTCTCTTCGATTACAACTGTCTGATCTTTAACCTCTTCTGGTTCAGAAGCAGAGCAGCTAAAAAAGATGAAAGGAACAAATAAAAAGAAAACAAGATGTAAAATTCTATTTTTCATAAGGCCCATCTTTGTTTGTGGTCGATAATTCATGCAATTTGTCGAAAGTCTATGCAAATTTTTTGAAAAAGTAAAGAAAATTTTCTTGTTTTTTGCATTTTTTTTCAATGCTTAAAATAGCTCTCAAATAGATCTTCAAGAAAATCTCCAACTTCTGGTTACAATATGATGTGCGGCCATCATATAAGTTGGAACTTCACACTTCAGTAAAATGTTTTAGTACATGAATAATCATTACAACAAAAGAAAAGAAAGGACTCAAATGGATATTTTAAACACAGTTACGTCTGCACTTGGCGGAGGAAAAGATGATTCGCAAAGTGATTTAATGGGAACAATAATGGGATTAATCGGCGAGCAAAGTGGTGGATTAAATGGTCTCATTCAACAATTCTCATCGAAAGGTCTTGGCGACGTGGTCTCTTCTTGGGTACGAACTGGAGCAAATCTTCCAATCTCAGCAGAACAAATTCAAGATATTCTCGGTTCTGATACCATAAGTAATTTAGCTTCGAAGCTTGGTATGGATTCAGATTCACTATCTAGGCAGCTATCCAACTTAATTCCTCAAGTAGTTGACAAATTAACTCCCGACGGAAAAGTTTCAGAGGGGGATATATTAAGTCAAGGTATGAATCTTATCAGTGGACTTTTTGGCAAATAAAAAGATTAATCGCTAGATCATAAAAACCACGAAATAGGCTTTCGTGGTTTTATAATATTCGCATGTAATTTAATACTGTTAAATATCATATCTGATAGAGAGAACAGAAGCAATGATTCTTTATTCTGTCCTTACATTAACTGATGTTCGAGACTCAGTTTCACATTTCTTATTCTATTTCTACTGATGTTATATCGATAAAGGATTTTTAGCTCCGTTTGGAGCTACATACTCTTAGTATATGAACACACTAAATTATTAGTCCCACAGGGACGGAATATTATTTCTCACTATTTTTATTCGCAGTACATAATTTGGTGAGAAAAATTATAATCGAATTTTGAGATTTCCATAAAAATCTTACAGAATCTAAATTCCTAGGTCAGAATTAAGGGATTGAATAAATGTCATTGAGCATCGTCGATAGAAAAATTATTTATATATTTGTAACCAATAGAGAGTGATTTAATTTCTTCTAAGTTCTTGGATAAATGCTCTCTTGATATTGATAATTTATAAAGATGCTGAGACGATTGAGCAGAGCGGTCACGCGGCGAAGCCGTCGCTTCAGGAAAACCGTTGCAGTTTGAAATTATTTTTTTTGGAGAGATGCCGGAGTGGTTGAACGGGGCGGTCTCGAAAACCGTTGTGCACTTATGTGCACCCAGGGTTCGAATCCCTGTCTCTCCGCTAATGTACTTTATATAAATTTAAAGAGAGCGAAGGATGGAAAGTAATACTAACTCGCATATCTAATAGACAGCAACGACTTCAACAGCATAATGCTGGAAAATTTCGTTCAATCAAATCCCACGGTCCACTGATACTTCATTATAGAGAATTTTTTTCAACAAAAAAAAGCTATCCAACGCGAGAAATATTTTATGTGGATATAAAAACGAGTCGTGTCATTAAAATGATTACATTGCTGCTGTCACCGACTGGTCGGTGACAGCATTTAAATAATTGATCAACCGGAATCCAACCATAACCTTCGAAGTATGCTTCGCACCAATCGTGTAAATTTACTTCGGGAGGATGAAGCATCCATCCGCTTTGCCACTTTGTTGGAATTCCATTGTATCTACACAAAGTCATAAACAGAAGGGTTTTTATTCCACAGTCGCCATGCATGTTTTTAAGACAATAATCCGAAATATTCTCTATAGTAGAATATTCTCTCGCACTTGCCCAAGGAATGTTTTCATCAATCCATGTGAAAATTTTTTTTGCCTTAAGAAACGGATTTTTCTCATCGTTAACAATTTGCTTCGATAGATTTTTTATTTCGCTGGTGAATGCTATGTGAGGAAATCTTTCTGATGTAAATTTTTTATAAGTGTCTGAATCTTTCAGATATGGTTGAATTAATTTTGGGTCAATCTTATACATATCACTGAAGGCTGTATACGAAACCACAAAATTAAAAACAGTCGGCACACCTTTCTCCGCAGTTTTTTCTATGTAAATTGTTCTTTGAAGATTTTTATTATCAGCAACAACATATTCTTTACTGTTTACTGAAAGAAGTTTTATTGATTTCTGTCTTCCAATCTCACGAGGAAACGGCAACCAGCATCTTATTACCTCACCTTCGGGAACGACATCAGGTTTTACCGTAACTGTATAATTTAATTTTAGGTTAACTGGTTTTACCAATCGGCTATTTCCTTTTTCAACTTCTTCAAAAACTTTCGGGAGATATTCTTTTAAATATTCATCGAGAGCATCGGGTTTATCGCCGTCAATTTTCTTTTTCTGATTCTTTGCAATTTTATTTATTCTAAAAAGATTTGCATCGGCGTTATTGAAATAAAATTTTTTTCCGTCTATTATTTTGAATTCAAGCGAACCGTCAGCTTCCCATTTGCTAATCATGTTATCATTTACATCAGGATAATATTTTTTTATAAATTGAATTACTTCTTCGCGCGTACCTTGAAAATCTTTTCTGATTCTATCCATAACTTCTTTCTGAAATTCCAGATTGAGAATTTCAGTTTTTGGTAAATTTCCTTTTTGAATTGTTTCATCGATTAATTTTGCTGCAATCGTGAAATTCCCTTTAGAAATTTCTTGGTTGATGTTTGGAAAATTTGTTTGCGAAAATATTTTTACTGCGATCAGCAAAATCATAAATGATGTTAAGAATTTCATTTTCTTCACTTATTTATTTAAGATAAACTAAGTTTCGTTCTTGAGTATTGTTATTATATTTCATCGCTATAATATACATTCCGCTCGGAATGTTATCCGGAATCCATTCTAATTTCTGTATTCCGATATTTTCAACAGTTTTTTCAAGTAAAGTTGTGATTTTTTCTCCAAGCAAATTATAAATTGAAATATTAACATCTCCGGGATGAAAAATATTAAAACTAATATTTACCTGACCGTTGAACGGATTAGGATATGGAGGATATAAATTAAATCCACGACTGATTGAATTATAATCCTCGTTTATCAATTCTTCTTCAATCTTTGTTGGTTCTTGATTTTCATAATAAGGATTTCCAAGTTCTATCCATCGCCAATATGAAAAATCCGGTGCATGAATCACATTAATGTCACAAGTCATGTGAAGTTTGTTATCAGCACCATTCGGCAAAGTATTGAACGAACCATTTTCAGTAATGTAAACTATTCCTTGCCTGCCTGACGAGTGAACGGTTCCAATTCCTGGAAAACCTAATTCGACCAAATAATAGCTATCGATATAATTCTGCGCAAAATAATTATAGAAAACTCCCGTAACAGCATTTAACAAACCTTGATCCATCAAACTCAATGGAATATCGAGAGAAGTTACAACTCCGGATTTAAAAGGTTTTGAATATGGCGATGGGAATTCTTTTGTCCTCCAGTTGTGCGGAGTAACTAAAACATTTCTAAATTCTTTTGAAACAGTAATTCGATGAGATTCAGGCGGATTGCCTTTATAGTTGCTTGGATTAATTGCGAACCTGACAGATGGAATCAAATGCCCTTGTGAATTTTCTCTTTGAATTTCTTCAATATATTCTTTTCTGATTTCTGCTAAATTTTCACCTTGTACTACTTGAATCCAAACTCCAGGGCGCCAAAGAGCTTCATCCCATCTGTTTGCTCGTTTAAATTGAATTTCACCTGAGTTTCCGCTTCCGGCATCGTAAGAAAAATGATACCAATAGTTTCCACTAACATTATTAATTTTTGTGATGAAATGAGTTTTGCAGCTATCGTCAAAGTAGTATTCAATCGGAATATTATTTTTCCGTGCAACTGCAAGAATTACATCGAACATTGAATAGTAACTTGAATCGAAAATATCAGGACGAACTGTAGTTATTGAATATTGGTTTGGATAGAATGAAAAATTATTACTTAGAATTCTAACTTGAGAAGTTTGCACAGTAGATGCCGAATGAGCTGAGATCAAAACACTTGGAGTTCTAAGTTGAGTTAAATTCATGCTTGCCGGGAAATGATGGCATCCTCTGCAATTGTTATCGGACGGAATTGCCGTATGCAATTTTGGAAATAATTTTGTTCGAGTAACAGAACCATTACCACCTGTAATGTGACATGTGTTGCAGCTTTTCAGTTCAGGAAGTTTATGCCACGTTCGGCTGAGATAGTTCCCTATTTTAATCTGATAGAGTCCATCCTGAGTTGTGAGTGAGTATATATTCCCGTTTGAGTTTGAATTATCAAGCGTTATTGTGTTTCCATCGGATTTTACTAAAGAAATCGGAATTCCCGAAGCAATGGAAATTCCCAAAGTATCTCCGAATATTGTACCACCAAGCTTGAAGTTTGAGTGACACGAAAAGCAATCTGATCCAGGATTATGCTGGGCGAATATTCGTTGAAAGAAAACAATTGAAAATGAGAGAATGAATATGACTCTAATAAATCTCATTGTTTTTACATGAATTTAGTTAAAAATTAACAAATTTTCTTAACTAAAGATATTCTAATATATCGGCTTTCAAATAAGTAACTTTGAAGGGTAATTAGTCAAACTTAGTTGAAAATATTAAGAGAGGCCATTTCAATTCAAGCTACCTTTCTTTGATGTAACTTCAATTCTGATTGAATCGCTGATCTTAATAAATTTAATTTTTTATGATTACTT